>JAFQBR010000023.1 GCA_017399665.1 Clostridia bacterium
AGTGAAGACGGCAAAAAAGATATTAAAATTAACGTAAAAATAGGCAGTGAGGGGTATGAAGACATTCCTGAAGACTGTTCTTTAGTATCTGCAACTTATTCAGCAAACGGTGTTAAGCTTGGCACGTACGGCGTAATTGGCCCTGTTAGAATGGATTATAAAAAGGTTGTTGCTGTTCTAGAAAACGTTGGTAGAATACTTGAAAGCATAATTACAAATAAAGGATGACCTAATGGAAAAAGAAAATTTAAACGTTCAGGAAGAACAAGTTGTTGCCTCTGAATCGAAAAAAAATGCAAAAAAGAAAAATAACGACAAAGAATTGCAAAAAACAATTGAAAAATTAACTTTGGAAAACGAAAAGCTTACTTCTATTGCTTCAGATCTTGAAAAAAAGGCTGAAGAGTATAAGCAAAGCTGGTACAGGACTGCTGCTGATTTTGAAAACTTTAAAAAGCGTAACAATGAAACAAGAATTAACGCTTATGCAGACGGAAAAAATGATGCAATTAAAAGCATTTTAATCGTTGGCGATAATTTAGACCGCGCTTTGCTCACAATTAAAGATGAACAAACGAAAGCAGGAGTTGAACTTGTAAATAAACAATTTGGCGAAATTTTAAGTAGCATGGGCGTTGAGGAAGTTAATCCTGTTGGAGAATTATTTGATCCCAACTTACACGAAGCTATTCATCAGGTAGAAAGTGAAAATCCAGAGGATAGCGGAAAAATACAAAGCGTGTTCAAAAAAGGGTATTCATTAAACGGTAAAATGATACGATACGCGCAAGTTGTAGTAATTAAATAATGTAAATAACCTTAAAGGAGTAATAAAATGAGTAAAATTATTGGTATTGACCTTGGTACAACAAACTCTTGTGTAGCCGTAATGGAAGGCGGTGAACCTGTTGTAATTGCTAACGCTGAAGGCTCTAGAACAACACCTTCAGTTGTTGCTTTCCAAAAAGACGGTGAAAGACTTGTTGGTCAAGTAGCTAAAAGACAATCTATCGCAAACGCAGACAGAACGGTTATTTCTATTAAGAGACACATGGGTTCTGACTTTAAAGTAAAAATTGATGAAAAAAATTATTCACCTCAAGAAATTTCTGCTATGATTTTAGCAAAGCTTAAAAAAGATGCCGAAGCTTATCTTGGTGAAACTGTTAAAGATGCAGTTATTACTTGTCCTGCATATTTTTCAGACAGTCAACGTCAAGCTACAAAGGATGCTGGCAAAATTGCTGGTCTTAACGTGCTTCGCGTAATTAACGAACCTACGGCTGCTGCTTTGGCTTATGGGTTAGACAAAGATGCAAATTCACACAAAGTTATTATTTACGACCTAGGCGGTGGTACTTTTGACGTTTCAATCTTAGATATTGGGGACGGCGTATTTGAAGTTCTTGCAACAAACGGTAACTGTATGCTTGGTGGCGACGATTTTGATAAAAAGATTATCGACTGGCTAGTAGCAGATTTCAAATCTAAAGAGGGTATTGATCTTTCTGGCGATAAAATGGCTATGCAAAGATTAAAAGAAGCTGCAGAAAAAGCAAAAATTGAGCTTTCTGGTATGTCTTCAACAAATATTAATCTACCTTTCATTACAGCTGATGCAACAGGTCCTAAACATCTTGACGTTATGCTTACAAAACAAAAATTTGATGCAATGACCGAAGATTTAGTTAATGCTACGTTAGAGCCTTTAAGAAAAGCCATGGCTGACGCAGGTCTTAACTATAACGAAATAGACAAAGTTATTTTAGTTGGCGGTTCAACACGTATTCCTGCAGTTGTTGATGCAGTAAGACGTACAACGGGCAAAGAACCTTTCAAAGGTATTAACCCAGACGAATGTGTTGCTGTTGGTGCTGCAATTCAGGGTGGTGTATTAAGCGGTGAAGTTAAAGACGTTCTACTTCTTGACGTTATGCCCTTAAGTTTAGGTATTGAAACACTTGGTGGCGTTTCTACAAAACTAATTGAAAGAAATACAACTATTCCTGCAAAGAAATCGCAAGTTTTCTCAACTGCAGCTGATAATCAAACCGAAGTTACAATTCACGTACTTCAAGGTGAAAGACAATTCGCAAGAGATAATAAGACTTTAGGTTCATTTAACCTAGTTGGTATTCCTCCCGCACCAAGAGGCGTTCCTCAAATAGAAGTTACATTTGACGTAGACGCAAACGGTATCGTTCACGTTACAGCTAAAGATTTGGGAACGGGTAAGGAAACCGATATTACAATTACTTCATCTACGAATCTTTCTGACGAAGACATTGATAAGGCTGTAAAAGAAGCAGAACAGTATGAAGCTGAAGATAAGAAGCGTAGAGAGCAGGTTGATGCACACAACCAACTTGACGGTATGATCTTTACTGTTGAAAAGACTTTAAAAGATAATCAAGACAAGATTTCTGACGAAGATAAAGAATCGCTTAACAATTCAATTGCGAAGGCAAAAACTGAGCTTGAATCAAATGATTTAGAAAGAATGACTCAAGCAACAAAAACTTTATCTGACGAAGTTCAACCCATCTTTGCTAAGCTATATCAAAACGGCGCAAATGGCGCAAACGGTGGTAATCCTGGTGATGCTGGCAATGGCGAAGGTGACACCGAATTCCATCAGAACTAATTAAAATTTATTGGCGGTAAACGTGTAAGGTTTATCGCCAAAAGTGTATTTTGTCAAACATAAAAACATTTAAAAAGTTAGATAAAAAGCGGAATTATAAAAATTATTATGGCTAAGAATTATTATGAAATTTTAGGGGTTGATAATAAAGCTAGTCAGGCAGATATTAAATCTGCTTATAGAAAACTAGCAAAACTTTATCACCCAGATTTGCACCCAAACGACGAAAGCTGCGCGCAAAAGTTTAAAGAAATTAATGAGGCATATGAAGTTTTAGGGGACGCAAACAAAAGGTCAAATTATGACCAATTTGGTTCTGCTGATGGTCAAAGCTTTTTTGGCGGCGGCGCTGGCAGTGGTTTTGGCAATCACTTTGGCAGTGGCTCGTTTAGTGGTTTTGAAGATATTTTTGATATTTTTAATAGAATTAAAGAAACTGAATTTGAGATAAATAGTTTTAATTGTAATATTGATAATGTGTTTATTGCAAAATCAAATATAAATAATTTTAAAAATATTTGTTTTTCAAAACTTAGAGAAAATATC
>JAFQBR010000240.1 GCA_017399665.1 Clostridia bacterium
ATAATCAATATAGGCTAAAATCGCTATAATTATATTGCAAAACAATAAATTAACTAGTGTTGCTATAAAAACTAACACCGCCTATGCCGCCTTTTATAATTTAAGCATAGCATCACCCCCTTTTTATCTATTTTTTGCTGAGGGATGCCTATACTTAAAAAGGCAAAGAATAAATTAAACCCTATACATTACAAATATTTACTCTTCCAAAGAATATTATAGTCAGTTTTTAACTGACTGTCAAGCAATAACTGACTTTTTGATATATAATTTAACTATGAAATTTACAGAAAGATTTAATGAGTTATTGAAACAAAGTGGCAAAACACAGGTTGAAATTGCAAAAGCTCTTAATATTACCAAACAATGCGTTAACGATTATAAAACGGGTAAAAGCGTTCCATCGTTAGAAACACTTTACGCGCTATGTAAGCATTTAGACGTTTCTGCCGACTATTTACTTGGCTTAACCGACTATTAAACCACGCTATAACGCGATTAACTTAACTTTCATATAAAGCACAAACCATCACTTTATGAAGTGAACCCTATTTAGTTCACACAATAAAAAGCCAAAAAAAGAAAACCTCTTATGATATAATTTTCATAGGAGGTTTTTCTATGGCAAAAAAAGGACAAAAATTTAACAAATACACACCAGAACAAAGAAAAGAAATATTAGAAAAATATTTATCTGGACAGGGAAGTCAAAATTCACTTGCAAAGGAATATGGTATTACTCGCAATACAATTAAAACTTGGATAAGCGCATATAAACAAGATATTCCGTTAGGATATCAAAAGAAAGGTAGACCTAAAGAAGAAAATATTGACTACAAAGAGAGATATGAAATACTAAAAAAATTCCAAGCCTTCATAGAAGCACAACGAGAGAAAAAGTAATCTTTATCAATATGCATATCAAAGATTACAAATTAGATAATATGTGTGCTACTTTAGAAATTAACAAGAGAACGTACTACAAATATCGTAATACTCAAGATAAAGATTATTATGACTATCTTCTAATAAAAGAGATCTTTGATGAAAGCAAGAAAACTTATGGATATCGTAGGATATGTGATGGCTTACTAATTAAATATGGTGTAATATTTAATCACAAAAAAGTTCAACGAATAATGGCGAAATACGCCTTAAAACCTGAATATGTAAAGAGAATTAAAACAAAACCTAAATATCGTCAAATAGTAGAAAACGTTAAGCCTAATTTAATAAAACGTAATTTTAATTCTACTGCTCCAAACAAAGTTTGGTTGACCGACATAACATATTTAATACACAACGAGAAACGAGCATATTTATCTACAATAATAGATTTGTATGATAGAAGAATTGTTGCGTATAGAATAGGCAAATTTAACAATATTTCTCTTGTTACAGATACGTTAAACGAAGCAATAGCAAAAAAAAAGACGTGAAAAACCTAATCATTCACAGTGACCAAGGGTTTCAATACACGTCCTTTGAATACAAAGCCATCTGTGAAGCTAATGGAATTACCATTTCCATGAGCCGTAAAGGTACGCCCATCGATGACTCTCCAATGGAGAGTTTTCATAGCATACTCAAAAAAGAGACTTTGTACAACAATTATATCACAAATCTAGAAGAATACATAGCAATTGTTGAAGATTGGTTAGAATTTTACAACACTAAAAGATTAAAAAACAGGAAGAAAACTTAATTTCTTCCTGTTTTGGCTTTTTTATTCGCGCACTTTTTGGGGTGCAGTTCATTATTCCGCTTGGCTTTTTTGTTACCTTTTTAAACTATTTTACAATAAAAATCACAAAAAAGTCAGCTTATAGC
>JAFQBR010000241.1 GCA_017399665.1 Clostridia bacterium
AACGGTATTGCATACAGAAGATGGCTTTGCCAGTCTAACCCGGAGCTTACTTCACTTATTAGTGACTGTATTGGCGACGGATTTATTAAAGACGCTTCACTTTTAAGCGAGTTTGGTAAATTTGAAAATGACGCAAGCGTTTTAAAAAGAATGAATGAAATCAAGCTATTAAAGAAAAAACAGCTTGCTTCATATTTAAAATCTTATAGCGGAATAACCCTTAACCCTGAAACTCTATTCGACGTTCAGGCAAAAAGACTTCACGAGTATAAGCGTCAATTACTAAACGTATTGCAGATAATCAGCTTATACGAGGACTTAAAGGAAAATCCCGACTTAGATATTCAACCCCAAACCTTTATATTTGGCGCAAAGGCTGCTTCCGGCTATTATATGGCTAAACAGATTATTAGACTTATCTGTTATTTGGTGGCGGATATAGATAAAAATCCCGATAAGCGCATTCGTGAAAAGCTTAAGGTTTGTTACGTAGAAAACTATTCGGTTACCGTTGCAGAAAAGCTTATGCCTGCAACCGAAGTATCTGAACAAATTTCGCAAGCAGGTAAGGAAGCTAGCGGAACGGGTAATATGAAGTTTATGATAAACGGCGCGCTCACTATTGGTACAATGGACGGTGCAAACGTTGAAATGCACCAGCACGTTGGCGACGAAAATATTTACATTTTCGGTTTAAGATCTAGCGAAGTAAACGCGCTTTGGGAAAAGGGATATAATGCTTCACATTATTATAACACCAATCCCAAGCTAAAAAGAATTATTGCAAGCCTTAAAAAGGGTTATAACGGCGAAAGCTTTGCTCATATTGCAGACTATTTGCTCACGCAAGGCCCTGTTGCAGATCCCTATATGTGTATGGCTGACTTTGACAGCTACGACAAAACGAGAGCAAAAATGCTTGCAGACTACAAGGACAGAGAACTTTGGGCTAAAAAGAGCTTAAGAAATATTTCGGCAAGCGGTGTGTTCTCTTCAGATAGAAGCATAAAAGAATATGCTGAAAATATTTGGGACTTAAAGCCCATTCGTTAAAAAAAATAATAATATGTACTTTAGATTTAATCCCTTGCAAACAAAATATAAAAGTGTTACGGGCGGTGTAAAGGAAAATACACCCGTACGCTTTTTTGTGGAAAGCTCAGCCCCCGTCACTATGCGTATATATAGCGAAAACGACTATATAGACCGACTTATGAAAAAGACGGAGGGTGGCTTTTACTTGGATTTTGAGCTTGACAAGGGGTTATATTTCTATCAATTTTTCTCAAACGGATTAGTTTTTGGCAAAGGCGAAGATTTTTGTGCTAAGCCAAATAAAGAAAGATGGCAACTTACCGTTTATCCCAAAGATTACGCAACGCCAGATTGGATAAAAGGCGGTATAATTTATCAAATTTTTCCAGACCGATTTTGTAAGGTAGGGGATTTTGAGGTTGGTAAAGGAAAGAAAAAACGCGAAGATTGGGGTGGTTTACCCATATACCGTTCGCCTGATGGAAAGGTTAGAAATAACGAGTTTTTTGGTGGGAATTTTAAAGGCATACAAAGCAAGTTAGATTATATTAAAGAGCTTGGTGTTGATGCAATTTATCTAAATCCCATTTGTGAAAGCTATTCTTCTCACCGCTACGATACCGGTAATTACTTAAAGCCCGATAGTGTTCTTGGTAGTATAGAAGATTTTAAAAAGCTTACCAAAGCCGGTAAAGAAAAGGGGATTTATTTTATCTTTGACGGCGTATTTAACCATACGGGAGCAGGTAGTATTTATTTTAACAAATATAACGATTATCAATCTATAGGGGCATATAACAGCAAAGAATCGACTTATTTTGACTGGTTTACTTTTTGGGAACATCCCGACTCTTACGCCAGCTGGTGGGGGTTTAAAACCTTGCCAACTATTAAAAAGGATAGCAAGTCCTTCCAAGCCTTTGTGTGTGATAAGGTAGTTAACTATTGGCTAGACGCTGGCGTTCGCGGAATGAGGCTTGACGTTGTGGACGAGCTTACCGATAAATTCGTTTATAAAATTAGAAAGGCATTAAAAACCCGTGGCGACAATTTTTTAATTGGCGAGGTATGGGAAGATGCTACCAATAAAATAGCGTACGGCGTAAGAAGAAAATATTATACTGACGGACTTTTAGATTCCGTAATGAATTATCCTTTGCGTAGCGCTATTATTGAATTTGCTTTAACAGGTAACAGCGCACTTCTTGTTTCAACCGTAAACGAGCAGTTGAACAATTATCCCAAGGAGGGATTAGATACCTTAATGAACGTGCTTTCAACACACGATTCAATAAGAATAATAACCTTGCTGGGCAGAAGATATACGGTTACCGATAAAGACTTGATGGCTGCTGAAAAGCTTGACTCTTTCGAATACGAAAGGGGAAAAGAAAGGGAAAAAATTGCAACAGTGCTTCAGTTCTTCCTTTATGGCGTGCCAAGCGTATATTACGGCGACGAAGAAGGTCTTGAAGGGGATTTAGATCCATATAACAGGCGCTGCTTTGATTGGGTAAATGGCGATAAAGAGTTAACTGAACATTATAAAAAACTTGCCCATATAAGAAAGTCAAATTCAGCTTTTAAATGTGGTAGCACAAATATTTTAAAGGCAGAAAAAGACTTGTTTATTTTTACTAGAGGCGAAGGGAAAGAGCAAATCACTATTGCATTAAACCGTTCTAACCACGCTAAAGAGTGTATTTTTAGCGGTAAAATGCAAGAACTTTATTCAAATAAAAAAGGTAAGAAATTTGAATTGCCGGCAAACGGATTTTTGGTTTTAAAGGCGATTTAAAATAAATGGAAGTCGGGCTATAAGTCGATTAACGCATGATTTTGTGTAAAAACAGCTTAAAGCCCAAGCACAATTTTTTAACATTATTACAACATTTTACAAAGAGGAAAACAACAAATGGACGTTTTAAAAACAGTTACAGCGGAATTTAATTTAAAAGATGAACATGCAGCGAATATCGTTGCGCTCCTTGACGAAGGTAACACAATACCTTTTATTGCTCGTTACCGTAAAGAGCTTACAGGTCATATAGACGACCAAGTTTTGCGTGAATTTGCAGACAGACTAACTTATTTAAGAAACCTAGAAACAAGAAAAGAAGAAGTTTCACGCATAATTGCAGAACAGGGCAAGCTTACTGATGAAATTACTTTAGCTCTTGCAAATGCGGTTACGTTAACTGAAGTTGAAGATATTTATCGCCCATATAAACAGAAAAAGAAAACCAGAGCAACAGTGGCTATGGCAAAGGGACTTACGCCACTTGCAGAACTTATTATTGCTCAGGAAATTAAAGAGGGTAAGCCTGAAGATTACGCGCGCGAATATATAAATGAAGAGCTTGGCGTTAAAAACGAAAAAGAGGCTCTTGCCGGAGCTAGCGATATTATTGCTGAATGGATTTCCGATAACGCAGAACTTAGAAAAAAATTGCGTAATATCTACATGAGAAACGGCGAAATCTCTTCAAAGCTTTTAAAGAAGGAAGAAGAAGGCGCAAAGGTTTACGAAATGTACGACGATTATCAAGAGCCCGTTTGTGAAATTAAGAGCCACAGAATTCTTGCTTTAAACCGTGGCGAGAAGGAAGGCTTTTTACGCGTTAAGGTTGCTATAGACAAGGATTTTGGCGGAAGAGTATGTATGGCTTCATACGTAAAGCATGGCAGTATTTTTACTCCTATTGTTGAAAGCGCTGCTCAAGACGGCTACGAAAGACTTATCGCTCCTTCTATTGAAAGAGAAATTAGAAGCAGTTTAACAGAGACTGCAAGTGAACAGGCTATTAAGATGTTCGAGGTCAACCTTCGCCCATTACTTATGCAACCACCTCTTAAAGATAAGATTACACTTGGTTGGGACCCTGCGTTTAGAACAGGCTGTAAGCTTGCCGTAGTTGATGAAA
>JAFQBR010000242.1 GCA_017399665.1 Clostridia bacterium
CTTCAGTTAAGTGGATGGGGGAAGACATTACTAATGAGGTTGAGCTAAAATGGGAGATTGGTTCCGGTGCTCAAGAAGGCGTTGTATCCATTATTTCCAAGTCTAACGGTGAGGTATCATTAAAAGGTGTCGCTATAGGTGAAACAGACGTTTACGTTTCCGTTACTGTTGGGGATGTTTACGTGAATCAAAAGATATCAGTTACTGTATGTGATAGTAGTATTTGGTATGAAAGTGAAGAATTAGAAATTGGGGCAAACGGCAACTTCATGTTAAAGATGCTTGCGCTTTCATCCGATGGAAATGAAAATAGAGTAGATATTCCAACCATTTTTGCATATCAAAACGGCGAAAAAATACAAAATGCTAGTTTTGAATGGATTAGTAAAGATGAATCTATCGTTAAAATTGAAGGCGGAAAGCTTGTTGCTAAGCGTGCCGGTTTAGTAAATCTACACGGCGTATACGCAGGCAACGAGGTTGTATTAAGCGTATTAGTAGAAAGATCTTCGGTTTATATTGAAGAAATTGTAAACTTTGAGCTTGCAGATTTAAAGCCTGTGGAATTGGATGCTCTTGTAAACGAAAATGGCGAAGTGTATCTTCAAGGCGCACAAATAGGCTCTTTAGAAGAGGGAAAAATCATTTTAGATGCTTCCAAATATCCTACTTCAAGTAAAGTGCTTGGCTCTTGTGAACTTGTAGTAGAAACAGATAAATCGAGTTACTATATACCCACAAACTTATATAGTATGATAATAGAAACTCCTGAAGAGCTTGATGCATGGCATTCTTTTGCGTTTGAACAAGAAGATGACGGATATTTCGTTCTTGGTAATAATATAGCATATAACGGCGCTTATACGGGTTCACGCAACTGGGATAAATCAGGTTATGCTTGGGCAAGTCCAGATAATGTTGGCTTTAAAGGGATATTTGATGGAAATGGCTATGTAATCGATGGCTTACGTATAGAATCAGGTTTCCGCGGATTCGTTACCTTACTTCAAAGTGATGGTATAATCAGAAACGTATCGTTTATAAATGCTTCATATTCAGCAATAGGTGCGTACCTTTGTCAATGGGGTTGCGGAACGATAGAAAACGTTTACGTACAGTATGGAATTGATGCTCGTACCGGTTATTATGATAAAAATACTGCTTTAGGCGGAGCTTTTTTAGCAGCAGATAATACCCGCAATATGGTAGGTAAAATGACCATTAAGAACTGCTTTGTTGATGTAAGAAGAACTTCATTAGAGCACGATTATCAATCTTATATCGGCGGTTATATGAAGTATGATAAAACTAATGCTTTATGGATGCATGACGGCGCTTATGCAATGCTTAATGGCGTATACGTAATAGGTCCTGCTACAACGTTAAAGGGTGGGGAAGCTAAGCTTCATTATAATGACTTAGTAGAAGGCAGTATAAATTATGGATTATATCATTCTGCCGATGAAATGGCTTCAGATAGCAAAACTCAAGCAGTTATTGCTCAATGGGATAGCTCATTTTGGGGTATTAAGAACGGTATGCCTATTCCTTTAAGCGTTATGGTTCTTGGTGATGTATACGTGGTAAATAAGCCTAGTACAAGTGGTTATTACACTTTTGAAGGTGACACTACTGTATATTCTGGCGATAATTATACATTTACCGTAA
>JAFQBR010000243.1 GCA_017399665.1 Clostridia bacterium
ACTATCAAGAAGAATAAGCCTATAACCAGTATTAGCGATGCTATTATCGTTAAATATTACGATAGAATTACTCCGTTAGGCGGGGGCGGTCAACCCTTTGAAATTTATTACTTAAGAAAGAAGGGCTTACCAATAGGTATTGCTTCCGGCGTACCCCTTGTTTCTTATGCGCTAAACAAAATAGCTTACGTTTTCGTTTCACTTATAGCCCTGATGATTTACGGCTTTGGTGAGGTTAGTATATTTATTAAGATTCTTTGTTTAGTTGGTTTATCCGTAAACTTAATTATACCAACCGCAATCGTAATGTTCGCGCTAATGCCCAGATTTAGCTCTGCAATAGCAAGACTGATATCTAAAATAGGCAAAAAGCTACACTTGGTAAAAAACCAACAAGAGTTTTACGAAAAGATGACGGGTAACTTCACCGAATACGCAGAATGTATAAAATACTTCTTACACAAGTCTAAAATCAGCATTATAGTTGGTTTTATATGCTCTATTGCATACTTCGTTGCTATTTACTCACTCCCCTATTTTACCATCCGCATGAGCGGTGTTCACGACGTTAACTGGGGAAGAATCTTCACTTATTGCGTTATTTGTTACGCGTCAATTACGCTACTACCCACCCCCGGCGGTTCAGGTGGCGCAGAGCTTTCGTTCAGATCTATATTTGAAAGTTATCTTTCAGGCGGTATACTCTTCTGGTCAATGCTCTCTTGGCGTATTTTCAGTTACTATATTTATATTTTCCTTGGCCTTGGCCTTATTATTTATCAACAGGTTATTAAGCTTGCTAAGCGCGAAGGTAGCAAGAAAAAGAAAGCGGTTGAAATTGAGCCCGAGGACGAGCTTGATCCTTACACCCCCATTCCCGCAACCGTGGAAACGGCGGATGACGATATTAATACCGCAGTTCCCCTTACCGTTGCTGAAGCTACCTTAGAGCCCGATATTGAGGTTGATGAAATTCTACCCGAAATCTTGGAAGCAGAGCCCGTGGAATTCGATTCCGTTGCAGAGTTTACTGCCGTTATTGAATCTAAGAGCACCGTTACCATTACCGAAGAGCATATTGAAATTCAAGAAAAGCCCGTAGTAGAAGAGCATCAAATTTCTATGGATGAGTTGCTTTTAGGCGAAAGCGGAGCTTTAGAAGAACAGATTGATGAAACTAATAGTTTTTCTAACTCTTCTTCTAACGAAGATTTAAACGAGACTAACCTATGCGTAGAACCCGTACTTGAACAACTCGCGGTTGAACAGTTAACGACTGAACAGCCCACGACTGAACAGCCCACAGTTGAACAGCCCCCGACTGAACAGCCCACCGCTGAAGAAGTAAAAGCAGAACAACCGGTTGAAGAAAGCAATTTAAAGGAAATCTCTACTACACAACAAGATCTTGAAGAAAATCTATTAGTCGAGCAATCTACAACCGAACAGCCCACGACTGAACAGTTAACGACTGAACAGCCCACGACCGAACAGCCTACCGCTGAAGAAATAAAAGCAGAACAACCTGCTGAAGAAAACAACCAAACCAC
>JAFQBR010000244.1 GCA_017399665.1 Clostridia bacterium
ATAGCAATCAATCGCTAGGTACAGAATGGTATAACGGCACGATTAAGCCTGGTACAAATCTTATTGAGGTTGATTTCAGCGGTATGCAAATTGGCGACGTTATTGAATATAGTGATTTCTATTTCAGTGAAGAGCCTGGAAACCATTCTGAAAAAACAATCAACATTAGCTCAATGACGGTTTACTATAAGTAATGAGGTGTGAAATGAAGCGAATTATAAAAAATATTTTTGCAATTATTTTGTCTTTAGTTAGTTTAGTATCCGTTTGCGCTTGTACAGGCGAATCAAACAGTGCTGAAAAGCCCGGTAATACGGAAAATCCCAACGAAATATTGTTTGCGGATTTTGAAAAGTGGGTACCTGATTTCCAACTTTGCCGAATTTCTAACTATTTTGGCAAGGTAAGCATGAACGCTGATGAAAAATACGTGCACGAGGGTAAACGCTCTGCACGTATCGACCCAGTAGGAAGCGGTTGGATGTATTTTTCAACCAAATCAGAAACCTTTGGATTTGATTATACCGATTTTACTCACGTTGATTGCATTCGTTTAGAAATGTATAATCCTCAAACTACAAACGATAAAGTATCAATTGGTTTAGTATCAGAACCATACGCTTTAGATCAGTTTACTCGTGCAGGTGGTAAGGAATTTACCTTAAAACCCGGTTGGAATACTTTAAATTATTATATCGAACCAATGTTAGTAAATTTAGTTGCAGACTTATCTAACATCAGCGGTATATACATGATATTCGATCCTTTATTCGAGTATGAAATTACTGATGAAACACCTAAGTATTACGTAGATAATATACGTATTCGTTATATGGAAGAAGCTCACACAACCGAATCTTCATTTGAATTTGGCGTGAATGAGATTATGGACTTTGAAAAGTTCTATCAATCAAACTTCTATATTAACGAACAAGGTATCGACATGAAGATCATTAAGCCGTCTGACTTCGGTGTTAACGCTACAAGCGGTTCAAAGGCTTTAAGAATGGTTATTCCCGGAAGCGGATCTGGATTATGGAAGTATCATTTTGAAATAATGGGTGCTTATATTAGAAAGAGTGCTCTTGGCAGTTTAACAAAACAACAGTTCGAAAATGGATATTTCTGCTGGGATATATACAACGGAAGCGATTCAGTTTATAATATCGTTGCAATTTTCGAAAATGCAACTGCTAAAAACGAATATAAGCTAGCTACCTTCCCCGCAAGCGGTGAATGGACAACATTTAGAGTTAAATTAACCGATATTGAAACAGCTGTACCTGGTTGGAAAGATAACGTTGGTTCTTTCATACTAAGCGTTCTTGAAAATCAAAACGTTGATAGAGAATTAATTTTAGACAACGTTCGTCTAGAATTTGATTCATAAATAAAGATATAATGTAGGAGGAAAAAAATGAAAAACAAACTTATTGTTACGTTATTAACAATAGTTCTTATTGCTTCATTTGGTTTTGCTTGTACTAAGCCTAGCGATAATAGTAGTAAACCGGCAAGCATTACGTTAGTTGATTTTGAAGCAACGAAAACAGAAGAAGCTGTTCTTTACGGTGAGTTATATGAACTACGTAGATTTGTTACTGATGAAGAAGGAAATGAATATTCTTTAATTTATCAAGTAAAAGATTCTACGGGTGCAATCGTAGTAGTTATTGCTAACTGCTTCGAAGCTATCGATTTAGGCGGTTACACCATTACTTATACCGCAGAAGTTGCCGATGGTGACGTTCGCACAAGCGTAGTAACTCTTCCCGTATATGATGGCGAAGGTCCTAGCATTATAGTTAGTGCTCTTGATGCGGGCGAAGTAAACGTACCTTACGTGTTACCTGAAATTGCTTTTAACGACCTAACTGAAATAGTAGAAAAGAGTGTAAAGGTTTATCTAGTTGGCGAAGAGTTAACTGAAATTGCTCTTACCGAAACTGATGGGAAATATGGCTTTACACCTACACTTGAAGGTACTTATCGTCTTTCTGTATATGCAAAAGACGTTGCAGGAAATGAAACAACCGTAACTAAAGAGTTTTTTATAGAGAAAATTTTAGTTGGCGAAATATTAAACCCCGTTTCATCAAAGGCTCAAGCACAAGTTTACTTTGGTAGCAACAGCAACGTATTCGTAGGTTCTAAGAAAGAAATCGTTACCGCTGAAGAAAATACTGATACAACTTACGGCGGTTCATATATGCGTGTTGAAGCAGCTAATCCAAATAACGGTTGGGGCAATATTTTCGTTGATCCTCGTTTCGAAGCAAGCGAATACGCATCTTTCGAGCTTGTAACCTTCTGGATTTATATGGAATCAACTGATATTTTACCCATTAACGTATTATTCTTTAATGATTCAAGCTTAACAAAATCTGTAAACGCAAACGAATGGACTTTAGTTACCATTGAAGCAACAAAGTTCTTTGAACTTTTAGATACTACTTACTTTATCGCTGCAAGATATAACGATAAGACCACCGGTATTCGTATTAGTGAAATACTTGCCGTAAACCCCGCAGAGTTTAGCATTTCTTCTATTGAAGAAGTTCGCTTAAGTGGTGAAAGTGCAACCGTTGAATTTACCGTAACTGCAAATCCCGCTGATACCGAATATAACGTTTCAGTAGCAAATTCAGCAGGCGAAGCTTTAGAAGTAGTAGCTTTAGGTGGCGGTAAATATCAAGTAACCGTAACTGCTCTTGGCGAATATTTTGTTAAGGTATCTGCAACTAACGGTAGACAGGGCATAGCAAATGCAAAGTTTAACGTAGTTGAACCTAACAGAATAGTATTAGACGGCGAATATGCTAAAGCTACCGGTGTTGGTAGAGAATTTAATATTCTTGGTGCATACGTAGCGCGCGGTGAACAGATAACTGATGAAACTGTAACCGTTAAACTATACGCTTTAGACGGCGAAGAATGGGTAGACGTATCTTCTGAAATAGCAGATGGTAAGTACGTTCCCACTTCTGCAGGTAAAATTAAGGTAGAATATAGCTCTGAAGGTATTGCTCCTGCAGTATACGAGCTTGACGTTTTAGATTACTCTGTAATCTTTAATCCTGCTTTAGAAAATGCAGACTCATACGTAATGTTTGGTGTTAACAACGACGTATTTGAATTTGCAGAAAAGGTATTTATTTCAGCTGAAGAAAATACTGATGCAATTTATGGCGGTGCATATTTAAAGGCTATTCCCACTAACAGAAACAACTGGGGTAATATCTGGATTATGCCCAAGTATACTGCAGAAGATTACTGCACATATGATTTTGTAACTGCGTGGATTAAAGTACTAGCAGACGATAACAATCCTGTAACCGCATTGTTTGCTTACAATACAAATACTCAAACAGTTGAAGTTAACAAATGGATACAAGTAGCAATTCCTATGGATGATTATATAACTTCACTTGAATCAGGCACTCCCGTATTTATCGCACTTAACTATAAGGCTACCGTTAGCGGTGTTTATATTGGTGAAATAAAGGCTGCAAACTCTGCAGAAATTTCAATTTCTGATATCGGTGAAATCGTATTAACAGGCGAAAGCGTAAACGTTGAATTTACCGTAACCGCAAATCCTGCTAACACCGAATATAACGTTTCAGTAGTAAACGCAGAAGGTGAAGCATTACAGGTAACCAGCTTAGGTGACGGACGTTATCAAGTAGCAGTATCTGTAATTGGTGAATACACGGTTAGCGCACGTGCAATCGGCGACAAATATGGCGTTGCAAGCACTAAATTTACCTTAGTAGAATCAGTTAGACTTATCGTTGACGGCGAATATGCTAAAACCGTTGGCTTTGGTGAAGAGCTAGCTATTATCGGTGCGCATATCGAACGCGGTGAATCAGCAACTGATGAAGCTGTAACCGTTAAGTTATACGCTTTAAGCGGTGAAGAATGGATTGATATATCTAGTGAAATAGCAGAAGGTAAATATATTCCCACTGCTGAAGGTAGAATTAAAGTAGAATACAGCTTTGAAGGTTTAGATACTATCGTTTATGAAATCGCAGTTGTAGATCCTAGCGTAGTATTTAATCCCACTGCAGAAAACATGTCACAAATTTCTGCTAACGGCAAGGCGTTTAATCACGGCAATAGCGCAACTTACACCTTTGTAAGTGATGAGCAAAATACCGATGAAACTTACGGTGGTGCATACGTAAAGATTAATTCAAGCAGCTTACCTGCTTCTACCGTATGGGGTAGCGTATTACTTGCTCCTGCACGCGATGCAAGCACTTATTCAAAATATGATGCCGTTGAAATTTGGCTTTACGTTGAACGTAACGGCTCAGGTGATGAATTAGTATCTTTCTTTGGAACTTTATCAGGTAGCAACATAGCGTGGGCAACCACCGCAACCGTTACTGCAAATAAATGGGTAAGAGTTCAACTTCCCATGGAACAATTTATTGCAAACCAAGAGTATTTCTTTGGTAGAAACCTAAATGCAAACGCATCGTGGGGTGTAATTGGCTTCCGCGTTGGTCAGGTTAGCGCTGTAAATACTGCAGAAATAGCCATTTCTGATATTGAAGAAAGCGTTTTAGATGGCGAAAGCGTAAACGTTGAATTTACAGTAACTGCAAATCCTGCTGAAACCGAATTAGCTGTTTCAGTAGTAAGCGCGTTAGGCGAGACTTTAGAAGTAGTAGCTTTAGGTGACGGACGTTATCAAGTAGCAGTATCTGCAATTGGTGAATATACCGTTATAGCACAAGCAGCGGGGGATATCCGTGGTGAAGCACAAGCTAAATTCACCGTAGTAGAATCAGTTAGACTTATCGTTGACGGCGAATATGCTCAAACCGTTGGTATGGGCAAGCAGTTAACCATTCTTGGCGCACACATTCAGCGCGGTCAAACCGCTACTGATGACGTTGTAACCGTTAAACTATTTGCTTTAAACGGCGAAGAATGGGTAGAAGTAACTTCTGAAATAGTAGAAGGCAAGTACGTTCACGCAGTTGAAGGTAAGCTTAAAGTTCAATACAGCTTTGAAGGTTTAGATAGCATTGAATACCAAATCGACGTTTGCGATTATTCAATTTTATTCGATCCTGCATTAGAAAGCGCAGCTTCACAGGTAATGTACGGCACAAACAATAGCGTATTCCAAAACGCAGAAAAGGTATTTGTTTCTGCTGAAGAAAATACTGATGAAACTTATGGCGGTGCATACCTAAAAGCAATCCCCACTAACAGAATTAACTGGGGTAACGTTTTTGTTACACCTAAATACGCAACTGAAGCTTTTGCAGAATACGACGTTGTAACTGCATGGATTTACGTATTAGCAGACGATAACAATCCTGTAACCGCATTATTTGCTCTTAATGCAAACACTCAAACTGTTGCAGTTAACCAATGGGTACAAATTGCTATACCAATGGATGTTTACGTAACCTCAGTTGAATCAGGTACTCCCGTATTTATCGCACTTAACTATAAAGCTACCGTTAGCGGTGTTTATATTGGTGAAATAAAGGCTGCAAACTCTGCAGAACTTTCAATTTCTAATATTGAAGAAAGCGTTTTAGATGGCGAAAGCGTAAACGTTGAATTTACAGTAACTGCAAATCCTGCTGAAACCGAATTAGCTGTTTCAGTAGTAAGCGCATTAGGCGAGACTTTAGAAGTAGTAGCTTTAGGTGGCGGTAAATATCAAGTAGCAGTATCTGCAATTGGTGAATATACCGTTAACGTATCTGTAGTTGGCGGACTATGGGGCAAAGCTCAAGCAAAGTTTACCGTTATCGAAGCACTTAGACTTGTAGTTGACGGTGAATATGAACAAACTGCTGGTGTTGGTAAGGAATTGGCTCTTGTAGGCGCTCATATCGAACGCGGAACTGCTACTACTGATGACGTTGTAACCGTTAAGGTATACGCTCTAAACGGCGAGGAATGGTTAGACGTATCAGATAAAATAGCAGATGGCAAGTATATTCCTGAAGCAGTAGGCAAAATTAAAGTGGAATACAGCTTTGAAGGCGTTGATTCTATCGCTTATGAAATCACCGTTTTAGATCCCAGTATCGTATTTGATCCCACTTTAGAAAATATGTCACAAATTTTAGCTAACGGCAAGGCGTTTAATTACGGCAATAGCGCAACTTACACCTTTGTAAGTGATGAACAAAACGCTGATGAAACCTACGGCGGTGCATACGTAAAGATTAATTCAAGCAACTTACCGGCTTCTACCGTATGGGGTAACGTATTACTTACTCCTGCACACGATGCAAGCAGTTATTCAGAATACGACGCTGTTGAAATTTGGCTTTACGTTGAACGCAATGGTTCGGGCGACGAGGCAGTATCTTTCTTTGGAACTTTATCAGGTAGCAATATAGTATGGGCAAATACTGTAACCGTTACTGCAAACCAATGGGTAAAGGTTCAACTTCCTATCGATCAATTTATTGCAAACCAAGAGTACTTCTTTGGTAGAAACCTAAATGCAAACGCATCTTGGGGTGTAATCGGTTTCCGCGTTGGTAAGATAACTGCTGTTAACGTAGCAGAAGAGCCTGAAGATAACAATTATTACGTATTTAAACCTGTTGCTGAAAACCTAGCACAATTAAATTGTACTACAGGTGCAGGCTTTACAAATAATCAAGCTACTTTCGAATTCGTAAGTGCAGCAAACAACAACAATGAAACTTACGGTGGCGCATACGTAAAAATTAGTACTACTGCTTTAAGTTCAACTGGTAACAAATGGGGTGATATTCGTCTTACTCCCGAACATGATTTAAGTAGCTATGCTGAATATACTAACATTTTAGTATGGATTTGTGTTCAATCTAATACATCTTCATCCTTTACTTATTCACTTTACGGTGGTATAGCTTCACAAAGCGTAGTTGATAACACTTGGGTTCAAATTTCAATTCCTGCAGAAGCATTTGTTAATAAAACCTCAGACATTTTATATGCGTTAAACTTCAATAATAACGCTTCATGGGGACGTACTGCTGTTCTAATTGGTGAAATCATAGCGGTTAAGTAAGAGTGAACCATAGCATTTAGATTAAATACTAAATTGTAAAAATTGTATTTTACTAAAAAACACTTTACAATAAATTGTTAATAGTGTAAAATTAAACAAAAAAATGAAGGGTCGTGGGAAAGGGATAAAACAGCTCTTTCCCACGAAAAAATAAGAAGAATTATGCAGGTTAAAATTGCAATATTAGGGTATGGCAAGCGTGGTTCAATTTACGCGTGGTATGCCAAAAATAATCCAAATAAATTTAAAGTAGTTGCGGTGGCAGAAATCGATCCAATAAAACGTGAAATTGCAAGTGCAAATCACGGCTGTCCGGTTTTTGAAAATTGGAAGGATATGATTAATTCTGGATTGGATGCCGATATTGTTGCTGTTGCAACGCAAGATGCTGATCATCCCGAGCATGCGGTTGCCTGTATGGAAAAGGGCTTTGATATTCTTTTAGAAAAGCCTATTGCAACTACCGAGGAAGGATGCGAGCGCATTTTGTCTGTTGCTAAAAAGTGTGGCAGAAAGGTAATAGTTTGCCACGTTTTACGCTATACGCCTTTTTATACTCAGATAAAGCAAATTATTCAGTCGGGTGAATTGGGCGATATTTTGGCGGTTTACACCTCGGAAAACGTTGGTTATTATCATCAAGCACATTCATTCGTTCGTGGGCCTTGGGGAAATAAAGAAAAATCCAGTCCCATGATTTTGGCAAAGTGCTGTCACGATATGGACCTTTTATCTTGGTTAATTGATAAAAAATGTCAAAAAGTGGCATCATTT
This sequence comes from Clostridia bacterium, assembly GCA_017399665.1. The sequence continues at coordinate 7,823 of JAFQBR010000244.1, forward strand.
GGCTCGCTTTCTTATTTTAAGCAAGAAAATTCGCCTAAAAACTGTGCAAATTACTGTTCTGACTGTAGCGTTGACTGTATGTATAGGGCACAGGATTTATATAAAAAGTATCGCTGGATGGCAGGGTATTTTTCGCAGGAAAAGGACTTTAGAAAGATTAAAAAAGATCTTGTACATACGCAGTACGACAGATGCGTGTTCCGTTCTGATAACGACGTTGTAGACCATCAAGTGTGCATTTTCACATTTGAGGGCGGAATTACGGCATCACATACGATGGATGCGTTTAGCGATAAAATTTACCGCGATATTAAGATCCACGGCACAAAGGCAGAATTGTTCGGCATTATGGAGCAAAACATTTTAGAAATACGTCCCTTTGGCAAAAAGGTTAAGCGTATAACAATTGATAAAGACAAAACTGCAAGCGGTCATGGCGGTGGCGATGACGGCATGATGAACGAGCTTTACAATGCATATAATGGTTTACCCACCGAACGTATTACTCATATCGATAGTTCTATGCAAAGCCATAAAATGGCGTTTGCTGCAGAAAAGGCACGAATTACAGAAAGCGTTATAGAATTAAAATAACGGAGAAAATAATATGTATCAAAAGCAGGATTTTGAAATATTGCCCATTAGCGCAATGGAAAAGGTGCGTGGGCATTTAAGACCACAGCTTTTTGAAAGGGAAAATAGCGCTCTTTTACAAGAGCGCTTTGGTTTTCAAGTGGCATATCGCTGTATTGGTTACGGAACGTTTGGCATCAGCTATGAAATAACTGGCGTTGACCAAAAAAACGTAGACGTCTATGCTGTTAAAGAGGTGCCTTGCACCTATTCAGCTGCCGCTTGTTCTGACGACTATTTGTTAACTTCAGATTCTTGCACTATGCCAGATCTAATCGAGCCCATTTCAGCAAAGCTTGGTATTGTTGCTCGTGATAGGTATTGGCAGGCGCTATACGTAAGCTTGCACGATTTGCCTGCAGGTAGCCATAAAATAACCCTTTCGCTTTTTAATGCAAATAAAGAATTACTGGGCAGTATAGATTATACTTTAACGGTTATTGACAAGGTGCTTCCAAAACACGATTTAATTTGTACCTATTGGATGCATTACGACAGCATAGCAGAGTATTATAATTTACCTGTTTTTAGCGAAAGGTATAACGAGCTATTAAAGTGCTTTATTTGTGATGCGGTAAATCACGGATTAACAACGCTGTTAACACCCTTGTTTACTCCGGCATTAGATACCGAAATAGGAAAAGAACGTTTAACCGTTCAGCTTATTGGCGTTGAAAAGTCGGGTGAAAGCTACAAATTTGATTTCTCTCGACTTGGCTGGTTTATGCGTTTTGCCGAGGATTTAGGTGTGAAAAGCTTTGAAATGGCGCATCTGTTTACCCAATGGGGTGCAAATTGCACGCCCAAAATAGTGGCAACTGTAAACGGAAAGGAACAAAAGATTTTTGGTTGGGAAACTAAGGCTCTTGGTGATGAATATAAGGCGTTTTTAACTGCGTTTTTACCTTGTTTACGCACTTGGCTAATTGAAAACGGGTATTACGACCGCTGTTATTTTCATATTTCAGACGAGCCAAATAAGGACTCTTTCGAGCAGTATAAGGCGTGCTCCTTGTTTGTAAAGCAGTACTTGTTTGATGCAAGGTTTATGGACGCTATGTCGTACTGCGAATACGTAGAGTCGGGACTTTTAGATATGCCATTCGTCGCAACGAGCGCAACTGATGAGTTTATCGAAAAAGGCATAAAGGATTACTGCGTTTATTACTGTACCACTCAGCGTGATAAATTCTTATCTAACCGCTTTATTTCAATGCCGTTAGAGCGCACGCGTGTTATGGGAATACAAATGTATCAAAATAACGTTCGTGGATTTTTGCATTGGGGTTATAATTTTTACTATTCCGTTTTATCAAAGGAAAAGCTTAATCCTTTCGCTGTAACCGACTGTATGGGACGTTACCAAAGCGGTGATGCGTTTATAGTTTACCCCGGTAGTGAGGGTGTTTTGGGCTCTATCCGAAACGAGGCGTTTTATCAGGGTTTGCAGGATTACTGCGCGCTTAAGCTATTGGAAAAAAAGCTTGGTGGTGAAAGGGTTCGCTCCTTTTTACAGGAAAACGGTGTAGCCAAAAATTTTCACGATTACCCAAAAAGTGCAGGTTGGATAATTGATCTCAGAAAACAAATTAACCATTTATTAAGCGGATCTACTTATTAATACAGTATTTTGTTAAAACTAAATAAAAATTTTAAGTAATAAAAGTAAATTGACTTTTGTTTTTAAGTATAACAAAAATTTTTTAAAAGTGCCGCTAATCGCGTTATAGGGGCACTTTTGTGCAAAAATTATAAAAATGTAGTGGCGTTATTAATGTTTTTTTAACGGTAAACTCAAAAATTTAATTGATAGGTGTAATTATGGAAATTACAAAGGTAGATAAAAATTTTAAGGCTAAAGAGATTGAAAGTTTTAAATCAAACGTTTATAAAATTCCAAACGAGCACTTTGCTCTATACGGTGCTTATTACGACGATGAGTATGGCTTTATAAAAATACCCGTCGATTTAGCCGAAAGTATAAGTCCCGGTGTTTTGCGCGGTGCGCGTTGCACGGATGGAACGCGTTTGCTGTTTTCAACTAACAGTAAGATAATAGAAATATCGGGAACTCTTTATAGTAAGTGTTGGATGCACCATATGCCACTTATTGCAAGTGCAGGCTTTACGCTTTGCGAGGTAATAGATGGAAAAGAATTATTTATTGGTAATTTAACACCTAGCGCGGATACCACCAACGAAAACTTTCTTGCACAACTAAATTTAAATGGCGGAAAGTTGAGAGATTATATTTTGTATTTCCCGTTATATAGCGGTGTTACCTCGTTAAATATTCGTTTGGAAGAGGGTAGTATTGTTCAAAAATACCAAAAATATTCTTCTATGCAACCTATTTTGTATTACGGCTCTTCGATTACCCAAGGCGGATGCGCTTCCCGTACAGATAACTGTTATCAAGCGCTTATTTCAAAATGGACTAACACCGATTATTATATGTTAGGTTTTTCAGGAAGTGCTAAGGGTGAGCCCGCAATGGCAAGCGCTATAAGAGATATTGATTGCGGTATTTTTGTATGTGATTACGATCATAACGCATCCACTCTTGATGATCTTCGCAAAACTCACTTGCCAATGTATAAAATATTTCGAGAAAGAGAGGAAAATAAAGACGTTCCCATAATATTTGTAACGCGTCCCACCTTTGTTGAAACGCAAGATACGGCGGAGCGTTTTGAGATTATTCGTGACACTTATCTTTATGCTAAGTCTATTGGTGATAACAACGTTTACATTATTGATGGCAGGAAATTTTACCCCGAGAATTTACGTGAGCATTGCTCGGTGGACGGCGTTCACCCCAACGATTTGGGCTTTTATTTTATGGCAAAAGGAATTTATGATGAAATCATTGCCAACAACCTAATTCCTGTTAAAATCAACAACTAAAAGAAAAATAAGAATTTTACGTGTAAAAATTTGCAGTTCAATAAATATATACTTAAAACATATAAAAAGCCTTGCTAATCGACCTATAGCAAGACTTTTTGTGTTTTTAGTTAAGTTTTAATTGAATTATTTAGAAGTTTCAGTGGTAGGTAAGTTTTTTGGTTGAAAGTTGAAGTTTCCTCATTTTGGGAGTTATTTCTTGGTTTTTTTATGCCAATGTTTAGTTAGTTTAATTTTAGTTGGTTTTTTATGGGTTTAATGAGATTTAATATTTATGCGAAAGTGCTGATAATCGACCTATATCGGCACTTTTTTGTTTCTATCGGGGGTGAAACGAAAGTTTTTTTGTGCTGTTTTTTTGTTTTGTTTAAAGTTAAAATAAAGCTTTTTGGAGGTGTGTTTTATTATTTTTGTTTTATTTATGTGTAATTTCATTTTTGGCAAAACTCTTAATAATCCTTGAATTATTAAAGGATTTATGGTATACTGTGGTAAATAATGGTTTACTGCCAAAACAAACTAATTAATTACTATTTTAAAATCTATTACTTCAGTTGCTGTTTATATTGAGAACTGTAAAATCACGCAAAAGAAAAAATTATAAGTTTTGAATCGAACGGGATTTACTTAAGGACAATTCTTTTGACTCATTAAAATAAGTTTTGAAAACTTAAAATAAAAGGGTACATTTAACTTATAAAAGAAGCAATTTTGTAAAAAACAAAAAAACGGAGTATTTATGAAGTGGTATAAAATAAAAAAAATAAAATCAATTTCCGTACTAATAGTAATTGAAGGTATAATTTTGTTACTGTTTTTAATATCGGCATTAGGCAATTATTTCGTAGCAAAGCAAAACTCGAACAAGAGATCGTTACAAATTGTTCAAGACGGTTACGAAAGCCTTATCGGCGGACTTTGCGACGATCTTAAAAATATTGCTAAAGTTGGTTACACTTTGTTAAATAATGAGCCTATAACGCGATTAAAGGCATATTACTACGATATAGTTACCGAGGATTACTATGCAAGAACTTCGGCAATAAATGGGGTTACCGAACAAATGTTATCTATTGTATCTTACTACGATATTTTGGATTCGGCAGCGCTTTGGATTGCGCCTTTAAACGAAGAATTATATTACAACACAATGTACACTTTCGTTGGTGACGAAAATAAAAAAGCGCTACTTGATAATGCAATAAGTTCGCATGAGTTTTCGGCGGAATATACCGACACGCTAAAAAATTTAAATGGAAACATTTTGCTATCAATATCTCTTTCAAAAGTAGATAATTGCATAGCGGCATTTATTCTAGATACCGAGTATCTTATAAAAAGTTTAAAACTTTCGGCAATTCCGCTTGCCGATTTATACATGGTTGAAGTTCAAAATCAGTTGTGCGTAGTTTGCACAACCGAAGAAAATATTCATTTTGAAAGTAACTTAATACAAGTTAACGAAACTCCTGAACTTCACGGTGAAAAAATAATATATTGCACAAAAATAGCAAACGTATTGCCGTTGTATGTTGAAATAGACACTAATAAAATTGATGGGCTAAACATATATATGTTATTTTTCGTTTGTGCTTTCGTTTTATTGCTTTTAGCGTCGTTTATTTCGGTTATTGTGTTTAATACCTATTTTAATCGTCCCATAAGAATAATGCTTAAAGCAATGGAACAGGTGGGAAAAGGTGATTTTAGCATGATTATAAACGAAAAAATCGATACCGATTTTCAAAATTTATACGATGGCTTTAATTCAATGGTAGGCGCAATAAGCGGTTACGTCGAAGAAAACTACCGTCAACAAGTTATGCGAACCGAAAGTGAATTTAAGGCGTTGCAAGCGCAAATAAATCCCCACTTTTTATATAACTGTTTTGCTAACATAAGAAATCTTTGCAAAATGGGCGATCTTGAAAGCGTTGAACTTATGACCGGCAAACTTTCAAAACTGTTTTTATACGTTACCAGAACTTCCGAATCAATAGTTAGTTTGCAAGAAGAATTTGAAAATATGCTTGACTACGTTTCCGTTCAGCAAGTTCGGTTTGGCGATAGGGTAAAAGTGGAATGCAAACCGCTAACCGCTGAATACTATAACCTAAAAATACCTAAACTCTGCTTACAACCCATCGTTGAAAACGCATATAAATACGTTTTTTCAAACATAGAAAGCGGTGGCGTGTTAAAAATTGATTATAGGCAAGTTGAAGACGTTTTTGAAATAGTTATTGAAGATAACGGGGCTATTGATAACGACATGTTAGAGCAGTTAAAGCATAATATTTGCGAAACTCGCGGTGTGGTTACGGGATTAATAAATGTTTCAAGGCGATTAAACCGATATGCAGGCGATAAACAGCGTTTTAAACTTGAACGCAGTGAGTTGAGCGGACTTTCGGTAACCATTATTTTAGATTGTTTGGGTGAAACTGATGTATAAAATTTTAGTTGTTGACGACGAAAAAAATATAGCCGACGGTGTTTGTTATACCATCGAAGAAAATTTTGGCGAAGACGTTATAGTTAACGCCTGTTACGGCATAGAAAGTGCTAAAAACTTTATTTTGCAAAACGTAGTTGATATTTTGGTTTGCGATATAAATATGCCGAAACAGTCCGGTCTTGATTTTTGCGAACAGTTGTTAAAGGATTATCCAAGCCTAAAAATTATTTTTCTAACGGGTTATAACGATTTTTCTTATACGTATAAAGCACTAAAAATGCCCGACGTTTCTTACGTTTTAAAACTTGAAAACGATGATGTTTTGCTTAACGAAATAAGTAAAAAAATGCAACTTATAGCAAATAATAAGAAAGCAAAGCGTGAATTACTTGTGGAAAAGGCAAAAAATAGGGCACTTGAATGGGAGCTTGAAAAATTAAAATTTAAAAATACGTTTTTTTCTGAAAACTCTTTTGAATTTTGTAATAAAACTCTGCTGTTAACAAGTTTTCAAAGCAAAAAAGTAACTTTTGAAGAAATATACCTTTATTTAATTGATATTTTTGATGAAAACAGTTTTGTTCTACCCATTGACGGGAATTTTGTTTTGGCAATTAGTTCAAACGAAAACTTAAACGTTATAACCGAAAAGTGTAAGAGATTACAGCAAGCGTTATTTGAATTTAACGAAATTCCATCGTTTTTTTTACTTTCAAAGGTAAGTGAACAAAATGATTATCTTAGATATAATCAACTTTTAAAGGCTTTGAAAAACTTTAGTTCAAAAGACGATTTGTATTTTTGTAACGTTGATGAAATTAACGACTTTTCTGCCGTACAAGAAAACCGTGACGACTTGATAATTGAAAGGATTGTAAATTATATAAACTGTAACTTAAGTGAGAATTTGTCACTTGTTATTCTTGCTGAATTAGTTTATTATAATCCTGCGTATTTATCCCGTAAGTTTAAACAGGTAACGGGCGTTAATCTTAAAGATTATATTTTAGATAAACGCATAGCGCTTGCTAAAAAATTACTTACGGAAAGCAACGAATTTATAAAGGATATTTCCGAAAAGTGCGGGTTTGGTAATCCCACTCAGTTTGGTATAGTGTTTATGAAAAAAGTGGGTACGTCACCCACGAATTATAGGTTAAAAAAACAATAAAACAAGGGTGTAAACAAGCCGAGTCCCTACAAGGCATTCGGCAACTAAATAAATCCGCAAACGGATTTGTTATATCCGTCTAACAACGGGTGATATCGCCTACGGCGGTGAAATTTGCCTAACGGCAAGTTGTGGATTTATTTATTATAACTTCTTCGAGAGAAATATAAGAACCTACTAAAGCAGAACCTTGAATTTTTCTCTCGAAAAATATAACTGCTTGTAAAACAAGCAATACAACTTTTAGCCACAAGGCTAAAAATAAAACTAAATTATCTTAATCTTTTGTGGATAAGAAAAGCCCACCATATTTCGCCTTAAAACGAAGTATAGTGGGCTACATTTTTGTATTAAATTAAAATTCCCTTATAGGAACGCCCTAAACAGTTTACACTTTTTTTTGCAAAAAAACAAGAGAATGTAAAAAAATAGCATATTGACGAGCCCTTAATTTCGTGTTAAAGTTAAGGTGTAAAAAAATAAGGAGTGAAATTATGAGTACATTATTAAAAAAAATTTTATGTGTTTTAATCTCTTTGATTTGCGTACTTGGTGTTACCGCATGCGGTGACAAGGAAAACAACGGTGGAAGCGATTATGATGATCCTACAAGAAATCCTTTTGGAAGGTATGAAGAAACGGTAAAAATAACCGGTGTTATGGAATATCAGTATCACAATGACAGCCGTGTTCCACCTTCTGTTACACCAGACAATCAGGCATTTGTAAAACTTATGAAAGAAAGGTTAAACCTTGAATTTTCATATCTTTGGAAAGTTCCGCCTACACAGTATAGCGATAAGTTAAGTCTATCGATGCTTGCAAACGAACTTCCTGATATTTTTAAAGTTTCGGCAAGCGATTATAACGAATTAAAAGAAGCTGGCATGTTAAAAGAGCTTTCGGCAACTTATGAATACGCTTCAGATGAAGTTAAAAAATATTTATACCGTGATCCTTCTGTAATTCAACGTTTAACCGACGAAAACGGAAAAATTTATGCAATTCCGCAATATTCAGATAATCGCCGTGGCGTACCCGTTATGTATATTCGCGGCGACTGGCTTAAAGACTTAAAGTTAGAAGTTCCCAAAACCCCCGAAGAACTTTATACCGTAATTAAGGCTTTTAAAGAAAAAAAAGGTGCAACTTGTGGTTTAGCAATGAGTAACGCAGTTTCAGGTTCTTATTTCTTTATAGGCAGTTATATGAATATGTTTGGTGCAAGCCCCTATTCTTGGATTAAGGGTAGCGACGGTAAACTTTATGCAGGCGAAGTTAGTGAAGATAGCAAAACCGCTTTAAAATGGCTCAACAAACTTTATTCCGACGGCTTACTTTTAAAAGACTTTGCTGCAACCACCGTTGACGTAGTTCAACAAAACGTTTTAAGTCAAAAGTGCGGTGTAGCAATAGGTCCTTGGTGGTTATTTGAATATCCTTTGGGCAGTGCGGTTGGTAACGGTCACGATTGGATTGCTGCCGAAATTCCCCTTGCAGAAGGTAAAAACGTAGTAGTTGATCGCCAACAGGTTGAATTTTATTACGTTGTAAACAAAAACTGTAAAAACCCCGAAGCGCTTATGAAAATGATAAATATGTACATTGAACTTGATGGTCAACCCGAAGCCGAACCCGAACAGGGTTACGTTTGGAGCTGGTGTCCCACGCAGTTTTACGATCCTTACGATATTAATGAACAATATTTAAAAATTAACGAACAACTTGTAGCCGATCCTACGGCAAAGGGCGAAGCGCCTGCTGAATGGACGCCTCATATGAAAAAAATATGGGCAGCATACCCTGAATATTTAGTTTGGCTTGATGACAGTTTTGCAACAAAATATCAAGAAAATATGTTTGCAAACATTATGGCAAGAGTAAACAAGGATGGTGCTTGGGCTCAAATAGTTAGCATTTATGATAACAAAAAACGTGTTTCATACGACGAATTTTTCGGCGTTACAACCCCTTCAATGTCAACTAAGGGCTCTATTATGTCACAAGAAGTTGAAGAATATTATCTTAAGGCAATAATGGGCGAAAAGAACATTGACCAAACTTGGGATTCATTCGTTTCAACTTGGTACAAAATAGGCGGAACAGAAGTTGTTAACGAAATTAATCAATGGTATTTAAGCGAAGGCTATAAGGGATAAAAAAATGACGGAACTTACTGAATTTAAGGCGCAAAGCAAAAGTTTGCGAACTAAAAACAAAATAAGCCGTTTTTTCAGTACGCAATGGATGTGGTGGGCAATGCTATTGCCCGGCATTTTGCTAACGCTGGTATTCAAATACGGCTCTATGTTCGGGCTTGTAATGGCGTTTCAGGATTTTAACCCCTATAAAGGAACGTTTTTTGGGCAGGAATGGGCTTCGAATGGCGGATTTGGTAACTTTATTTATGTTTTCGAACTTGAAAAGTTTTGGAATTCAGTATGGAATACCCTTGTTATTTCGGGTGCGAAAATAGTTTTAGGTATAGCAGTTCCGTTGTTTTTAGCAATTTTAATAAACGAAATAAAAGTTAAAGCCTTTTCAAGAACGGTGCAAACAACCTTTTTCTTACCCTTTTTCTTAAGTTGGATAATACTTGGCAGTATTATTTCAGAAATGTTTTCTTACGGCGGTGTTATTAACAACTTTATCGAAAAAATTTCGGGCGAAAGAATAATGTTTTTGCTTGATAACGGCTGGTTTAGAACTCTTATTATTGCTACCGACGTGTGGAAGGGCATGGGATATAATATGATTATTTTCCTTGCCGCAATAATCGGGGTTGATGCAAGTTTATACGAAGCGGTTGAAATCGACGGCGGAAACCGCTTTAAACAAATAATGCACATTATGATTCCTACCATTGCACCTGTAGTAGTTTTGGTTATGACTCTTTCAATAGGTGGGCTATTAAACGGCGGGTTTGATCAAGTATTCGTTTTGTATAATCCTATGGTTTACGAAGGCGGAGATATTATTGATACTTTCGTTTACCGCTTGGGTATGTACGATAAGCAGTACGGCGTTGCAACAGCGGTAGGTTTTGCAAAATCGTTCGTTACCATTATTTTAGTTGGTAGCGCCTACTATATTGCATACAAAAAATTTGATTACAGGATTTTTTAAGGAGAAATATGAAAATATCAAAGGGAAGAATTGCTTTCAATATTTTTAATTATTCCTTCTTAGGAATACTTGCAATAATATGTATAATTCCATTTTTTCACCTGCTTGCAGTATCTTTTTCGGCAGATGAATTTACTGCAACGGGATCGGTATTTTTAGTGCCGAAAGGTTTTACGCTTCAAGCGTATGAATATTTGATAGCAAAAAAAGAATTTTTTAGCGCATTAGTAATTAGCGTTTTACGCACGGTAAGCGGAACTGCTTTATCACTTGTTATTATAGTACTTTCGGCTTATCCGCTTTCAAAAACTAACGGAAAATTTAAGGGCAGAACGTGCGTAACTTGGTTTTTCTTGATAACTATGTTTTTTAGTGGCGGTTTGTTTGCAACCTATTTTTTATACAAGCAACTTAAACTTTTAAATAACTTTTTAGTGTTTATTTTACCGGGTGCGTGCGACGTTTGGTTTATACTTATGTTAATGAACTTTTTCAGGGGCATACCACCCGCTCTTGAAGAAGCGGCTTTAATAGATGGGGCAAGGCAATTTACCGTACTTTTTAAAATTTACTTACCGCTTGCCTTACCGTCTATTGCAACAATAATTTTATTCACGGCAATAGGGCAATGGAACAGTTGGTTTGATGGCATAATGTTTATGAACGATCCTTCCGACTATCCCTTACAGTCTTATTTATACAACATGATCATTTCAAGTGATCCCACGAAACAGTCTAACTTTACAATGACGCCCGAGCAACTTGAAGCAATGAAAAACATAGGTGGTAAAAACTTACAGGCATCACAAATATTCTTAGGACTTTTACCCATAGCGTTAGTTTTTCCCTTTTTGCAAAAGTATTTTATTTCGGGAATAACGGTAGGGAGTGTAAAAGGATAAAATGGTAATTAAAAAAATATTTATAGCGTTAATCGTGCTATTGCTAAGTTTTTGTGCTTTTAGCGGGTGCGGACAAGATAGCAAAGAAAGCATAGATATCTTGTTTTGCTATGCAAATTCCAGTGCCGACGAATTTGGTGGGAAAGTTTATGAAAGTGCAATAAATCAACTTGATAACAAGGGTTCAAAAATAGTTGAACTTGGCGTAAATCCCGATACTTTCGTTAGCACTTTAAATCAAGAAGTAAGCAAGAAAAACTACAAAGCGATAGTTATTATAGGAAAAAGTGCCTATGAAGGACTTGAAACCTATATTAAAAGTTTTAAGGGGATGAATTTTATTGCGCTTGACTGCAATTTAACCAATTTGCGAGAAAATCTTTTAGCGGTAGAATTTTCACCCGAAGAATTTGGGTTTGCAGGTGGAACGGTGCTTAGTGATAATCTTAACGCAGGTTTTGTTGCGGGATATAATTCAACCGTTCGAAATTCTTTTGATAACCGCATTTTATACGGGTTTTTGCAGGCGATAAACAGCGCAAATGCAAGCGGTGTTTATGTAAAATATATTGAAGAAACTTCAAACGTTATGAAATCAATGGACTACTGCAACAGTGTTTACAGAGCAGGCGTAAACAGAATTTTTGATATATCGGGCAGAAGTGCTTACGGAAGCGCTCAAAGTGCGGTTGATAATTCAAAACAACTTGTTTACGGTGGTGTAAACTTAAAAAGCGTTTTGCTTGAAAATAAGGGAGAAAATTTTGCCAATACCGTAGTTGGCGGAGTTCAAAAAAATTACGGCGTTGCAATTGGTAAAATTTACGATTTGGTTAAAAACGGTTTTGAAACGGGTAAAACCTATGAACTTGATTTTGCAAGCGGTGCTTTTACCGTTGAAGGTAAATCCTGCGATTTTAGTTTAGTAAAAAAACTTAACGGCAACCAAACTGATTTTGAAAGTTTAACTACTTCTCTTTTAAAAAGTGAAAACGAAACTTATAGTCCCAAATATTCAGTTGAAGCAAAATATCACGAAGCAGTGCCTTCATGTGCGGATACTAACGACTGGAAATATGCACCTCGTGCAGGCTCTAATAACGGCATGAAACCTTCGGGTTGGACGGCAGTAGGTATATGGGCAACCATATATATGCAAGAAGGTGAAGCCCCCGTTTTAAACACGGGTATCGAATTCCAAAATATGCGCTTATGGGCTTATACGGCAACTTCCGGTTGGGTTTTACTTGAACACGCCAACCCCACAGGTTCGTTTTACGACGAAAACTTTTCAAATGATGCGCATACTTCATTTATATCAAATTACATAAACTACGGCACGGAAAAGCGCACAAGAATAAAACTTGATTATTCTACCGTGGGTTATAATTATCATCCTTTCGGCAGTCAAATAAGTCTTTACGAAAAAGGACTGACCGATAAGGCTGGAAACGTAATAAACGGCGATATCCTTTATATTTTTTCCGAAATGGATATAAGACTTTGCGTTTGGGATTCGGCAGTGCAAAGTGATATCGACGATGCAAAATACGTTGCTAATATAGGCGCAGACTGGTGGCGTGCGGTAGGACTTTCGTGGAGTGCAGATTGGAATAACAATAAAGACGTTTGCGTAGGTCAATTTAGAACTATAACTAAGGAATGGAAACGTTTATATATGACTAACGTTCCATCTAACCTATACGATCAAATATTTGAAACTTTCCCGTTTGGTGAATATTAAAATTCGTTTGCAAAAATTTGTGAAAGATAATCAATATAAAAAATATAGCGGTAAGGGCCGCAAAAGGAGAAAATAAAATGAAGAAAATTTTTAAAACTATGGCGTTATGTCTTGTTGTTGCGTTACTTGGCGTAAGCGTTTTTGCAGGATGTAACCCGCTAAGCAGTGAGAATTCATCAAGCGAATCTCAAGGTTCAACCATGATTACCTTGGATCAAACCGCTATTGCACTTGATGCCGACAGAACTCAACAGTTAGTTGTTTCGGGCGCAAGCGAAGTGGATTGGGCAAGTAGTAATCCCCAAGTTGCAACTGTTGATGCAAACGGTAACGTTACTGGTGTTAACCCCGGTACTTGTACTGTAACCGCAACCACTAAAGACGGTAACTTCCAAGCAGAATGTATGGTAGCAGTAACCGGTTATCACCTAAGCCAAAGCGTATTTTCAGGCTTTACTAAGGTTGAAAATAACCCCTATAACGGCGAAATCAACTATGCGGTAGATAACTCAAACGAAAGCGTATTTGCAGTATCTTACGATCGTTTAGCAATGTCAAACGCTTGGACCAGTCTTATTTTATGGTATGACACAGCGTTAAACCCCACAGCATTAGAACTTGAATTTGAAGTAGTAAAAGGTTCAGTTCCTTGCGTTATGTTTGAATTTGGAGGTGAAGCATCATTTAAACATTACGAAAGAGTAGCGGTTGCCGAAGGTAAAAACACCTATTCTTTAAACGTAACCGACCTTGATCTTGACGGCGAAGGCAGTTGGAAGGCTATTTATCTTGAACTTAACAATCCTTGCCCCTTAGCAGGAACTACCGACGAAGTTAAAGAACTTACTCAAATTAACTTTACATCAATTAAACTTATCGAAAGCGAAAAGAAAGCACCTTCTGCACCCACTAATCCCAGAGTAGAAGAAGGTATCGTTTACTGGGATAGAGTTTTATCTGCAGTTGAATATGAAATCGAAGTTGACGGTGTAATGCTTACCGATGTTTCGGCAAGAACTCGTCATGCAGGTGATGCCCCCGTTATGCAAAGAGCATACAGACCTACTGAAGAAAATGCTTTTACCGCAGGTACTCACAATGCAAAAATTAGAAGTAAAAACAGCGTAGGCGTTTCTGATTGGACTGAATTTTCTTTCACTATCCCTGGTGGCGAAGTTGAAGAACCCGAAGTTGAAAGTTTCCGTCAAATTACCGGCCACGAAAATAACTATTGGAATGCAACCGCTAATTTCTACACCGCAACTGCAATGCAAGACGGTAGCGTTAAAATTGCTTTCCAAGGCGCATCAAGCGATACGTGGAGCACCTATTTATTCAACTTTAACGTAGCAAGCGTAAACGCTGAAAAATTACACATAAAAGTTAAACGTTTAAGCGGTAATCTTGAAAAAATCCGTTATCAAATGGATGGCGGTACAGGTACTGTTTACGGTGATGATATTATTTTTGATGAAAATGGCGTTGGCGAATTAACCGCAAACGTAACAAATGAAGGTTTGGCTAGCACCTACGGAAGCGTAATGCTTTTCTTAAATATGTACGCAACCGAAGGCGAAGATCAAACCTCCCCCGAACGTTGCAACGAA
>JAFQBR010000024.1 GCA_017399665.1 Clostridia bacterium
TAAATAATAAGCGTAAGAAGATGATGAATAATAGTTTTTCCAATAAATAGTATGTGAACCGCCCTCTTGCGCTACCAAGTAAATATGCTTTTGAGAGCTTGAACTTGTTCCGCTTGTAGAAACTGTATAATAATCTGAGCTAGAAGTATATTCCGCAGGATTAATTTGGGATTCCGTATAAACGCTGGATAAACTCATTTCTACCCAACCAGCATACAGCGTAATATCTTCAGTTATTGTTCCGCTGAAAGAATATTTTGCTGTGCAAGCGCTATCTGTATACCAACCGGTAAATACGTAACCGCTTCTTGTGGGATCTGTGGGATAGCTTAACGTTTGACCGTTTGTTAACGTAACCGTTTTATTTACCACACCTATCTGTCTGTAGTTGTAAGTTACGGTAACACCCTTTGTTGCCGTCAAGTCCTCAAAGGTTACTTGGTAGGTATTAGCCTTCCACTTCGCAATTAAAGTAACATCATCAGGACCAAACCAAGTGCCTGCAACGTGAGCTGTTTTACTACCCTCTTCAAACCAACCTTCAAAGGTATAACCTTCCCTTGTGGGGGTGGGTAAGGTATATGCTACGTTGTAAGTTACGTTAATTTCGCTTGAGTCGCCTTCTGCAAGCTCGCCGCCGTTGACGTCTAAGGTGATTACGTCTTTTGCAACAGTCCACTTAGGCGAAAGCGTTACGTCTTTTGCAACGTTCCAAGTTGAACCCTCTACTTTTTGGTCATCTTCATCATACCAACCAAGGAAATCACATCCCGTTTTAGTTAATATGGGAAGTCTAAACGCGCTACCAAAGGTTGCTGTAAGCTTGATTTGCTCTGTTGCATCTTCATCGTACTCATACGTTTCATAGCTAGCAACGGCAGTGCTAACAACTGAATTGAATCCTTCAAAATAGAAGTATGCAATTGAAGAATATGAAGTATTGTATCTATACAAGCTTATTACAATAATATCCCTTGCGTTACAAGTGAAAGTTTTACTATTATTAAAGCTTGATGAATAAGTACCAGAATAACTAAAGTCTCTAATTACCTCACCGGTCGTTAAGTTCTCTATTCTTAAATAGTAAGCGTAAGATAATGATGAATAATAGTTTTTCCAATAAATTGTGTGATCTCCACTTTCTTGAGCTACTAAATAAACATGATTTTGAGAGCTTGAACTTGTATAACTTGTAGAAACTGAATAATAATCTGTGCTTGAAGTATATTCCGCAGGATTAACCTCATATTTGTTATAAGGATTAGCTAAACTCATTTCTTCCCAGCCTGCATATAGCGTGGTGTCTTCTTTTAAATCCTTATCGAAATTATATTCAACAGTACAAGTGCTATCTAAGTACCAACCTGTAAATACGTAACCGCTTCTTGTTGGATTTGTTGGATAAGTTAGCGATTGACCGTAAGTTAACGTAAGTGTTTGGGGTGTACTACCTACGTATTTATAATTATACGTTACGGTGATAGAATCTCTTGCCTTAACTATATCGTTAAAGGTTACGGTATACTCATTTGCTTGCCATTTTGCAGTTAAAGTAATATCATCTAAGCCTTGCCATACTTTCGTTCCAACTTCAACCTTTTCGCCGTCTTCATCATACCAACCGTCAAAGGTATAACCTTCTCTTGTGGGGGCGGTTAAGGTGTATTCTTGGTCATAAGTAACTGAAATAGAGTCCTCTTCTAATTCTAAACCGTTGCCGTCTAAGGTAATGGTTTTTGTTATTGCCTGCCAAGATGGTGTAAGGGTTATATTTCTTGCTATATTCCAAGTAGTTACTTCAAAATCTTCGCCATCTTCATCAAGCCAGCCAAGGAAGGTATAACCTGTTCTTACAGGGGTAGGAAGAGTAAATGAACTACCGTAAACAGCTGTATCTGTTACAATTGAATCTTCTTCGTATGAATAAATAGGACTAAAACTTGCAACTGCCGTGCTTGTATAAGATACATTCGGTGTATAAGTCAAATCCTTGATGTACGCACAATCGTTTCCACTAGCTTGAGAACTATCTTTTGAGTACGAGAAAGTTAGAGTATCACCTGTATTCAAAGTTACTCTACATGATTCGTAAGATGTCGAGCCAGAACAAGACTGAATTGTCGTTCCGTTTTTCTTGATATAAAGAAAATCATAATTTTTCTCAGAAGATGTTTTATAACTAAATGTTACCGTTATAGGCATTGTAGCAGTTATTGTATAGTTAGAACTTGAA
>JAFQBR010000245.1 GCA_017399665.1 Clostridia bacterium
AGGACAACGCCGAACTCAAAACTTCCAGCGTTTGGATTACCCTCTAAAACCTTTCTTCCTAGCCTTAAAATATCAAAGTCAAGTATATGAGCGTGTCTGCCCGTTTCAACCGTTGTAGGCGGAAAGAAGGTCGTATTCCATAATGGAAAATTGCCTTCACTTACAAGCTCGTTGTCTGATCGCACCGAATAGTTTGAAACTATTAAACTGCTGGTTATTACGTACATAAAATATAACCGTGCGTAGTCGCTTAACACTTCGTATAAATCCCATACCTTTAAACCGTCGTCATAGGTTCTGCCATACTTTTCTATATCGTAGCCGTATAGCCGTTCACACGCATTTCCGTTTCTTTCAAAACGTGCGCGCTTCTTATTGATCCAGTCCTTAACGGTGGCTAAATTGTATACTTGTCTATACTCCATACACCTACTTAAATCACGTTCAAATTCTATCCACGGAAACCTTGGAAATTTCATATCGCTTTTCTGTAAAAGTTCAAAGGCTTTTTGCCTAAACATTACCTCTTGTGAAAGCGCCATATCCGTGATAATCGTAGTCTTCTTTTTACCCATCGAGCCACACGTCATTGACACGATTGGAAGCTCGTTTATAAACCCACAGTTACGCGCTTCAAAGTGCTGTAATAAGTTAACCGCCATACGCTTTCTTATAATACCAAAAACGTATACGCCAACGATTACAAACACCCACCAAGGAACGGTTGTAAAAAGCACCTGTAAATCTATTGCCAGCTTACAAAATTGTCTGAATAAACCACCGAACTCAAAGCTCGATGAAAAGTATAAATAATATGCTATAAACGCTATAATTATTGAAATGAAATTTAAGTTAAAAACCCACATTAAAAGCCATATTTTGAAAATTTTTATGTTTTGCATAATATACTCCACATAGCCAGTTATAAACCGTCTAACTGGTGTGTAAAATATTGCCTTTAATCGCTTACAAATCCTTAGCGGAAGAGTATCCCGGTTATAGTTATTATTGATTGTATTATACCGTTCTTTCATAACTAAATACAGCAATAAAAACACGGGTAAAAGTATTATTACTACCCTTGAAAAATTACTTAGTTTTACCCCTGTTTCGTGGAAATATCCAAGTAGATTTTCCTTACTAAAAAGTAACGCAAAATACCCCCTGCTTTGCTCTGTAAACTCGTTTAGATCTTCCGGCAGGATTATCTCTTGTTTTATCACTTTCGACCATTCTACTACCGTTGGAACGGCACTGGTTTTACGGTTAAAAATGAATGCAAAATATATTCTTATAGACGACCATAAATCAACTAAACTTTCCCATAATCTTAGGTATGAATTTGTAAACTTAAATACGGTAAGATAAACAAAAAATATGCTTATCATTATGGTGATTGTTAAATAAATTTTTCTTAGTCTATTACTCATACAACACCCCCTATTACCCTATTTATGAAAGTTGGCTACCCGTATAAAACAGATAGCCAACCACCAATAAAATTATGATAAGAAGGAGTATTGAAATAATTCTTTTTATTATTTTCAACGCTCATTCTCCTTGTCATTTTTTCCTGTTTTTATTCTTTTTTGATAATTGACTTATTCCGTTAGCAATCGAACTTACTACCCAAACTATTCCTTTTGCTATATATGGGAATAACGGTGATAAAATATATATCAATAATGCTAAAGCAATTAAACTTAATACTGCTTTCCACCATTGAAATTCACCTTCTGGCGCAGTAAAATCATTGACTATATCTATGGGATCGGAAACTATAGGTATAACGTGATATACACCGTTTTTGTTAAACGTTAATTCTATAATATCAAAATCAAAAAATAGCGTTTGTTGCGCTACGTATGTATCAGTATAAGTTATATTGTCATCACTTTGTGTATATGCTGGAGCACAGTAATAATCCGTCTGCGCAAACCTAAACAATACTACTCCACACTCTTCTGCTATTGATTGAGCAAAGTATGCTTTCAAATTACTTACGTCTTTAGCGCTTACTAAAAGATTTTTTGATATTTGTTCATCAGTTCCTACTAAATCATTCGCTGTAACCATATATATTGGCGATACCGCGTTATAATCTTCATCTGTTTCCGGCCACGAAAAACCGTAATCTCGTAGCTTTTCCCACCAGCTGTGATTGCTATCGTAACTGTTTAAATCAAACGTATCAAGCAAATCTATGGTTTTATCATTATACCCCATAGTCCGCCCTTCATCAACGCTATCTTCAAACAAATCAATGCTTAAATCTCGACCGTTACAATCTATATAGCCGTTACCTAAGTTGTTTCCGTAGTTATATATCCAATCCTTTATTACCGTTCTATCAACGTCGCCAGCGTATGGCTTTGAGTATAAATAATCGAATATTGACTGCGCATCAACCTGTGGCGCATGAAATGCATACGGCATTATTGTTGAATATTTATCGACAAAATAAACGTCTGTTTTTGTGCCTACCGAAGAATATTTTGTTGAAGTATCTACGTTATACGTCCAATACATACTGTGTGAGTTAGGAATACCAATACCACTTGACGGCTTTGCACTATAACCAGAGTATAAATAAATCGGTACACTTTTATTGTATTTACCTACGTCTACTCCAGTATATTGCAATAACTGATTGTAAAAATCTTGATTTGACGTTATTGCCGCCATTTTTGTCTTATATTCCCACCATTCAGCACGTATCTTCTGTAAATGCCCGTAAATCTCAAATATTCGCTTCGGAACTGCAAAATATACGGTATTTACTTCGTTATAATGGTCTACACCTAAGCTTGATACACCCGTTCTAAAGTTAGTGTGCCTTACGTTTAATTCTAATGTTTCAAGTTCTGTAATCTCACAATTTAGAGTCGATTCAGCATCTTTATCCGGCCCGTAGCCTTTTGCATAACCTGTAAACAAATACGTTCCGCCCACGTGGTATTCCGTAGCATTTTCTTCACCATAAGTTAGTAATTCAATACCAGAAATATCATATCGGCGCTTGTTTGTGTTTACTCTATCTTCAAAGGTCGTTCCGTTTACTTCTTTATCAACTACTTTGAATTTATAAAATAAATGCTTATAATCCCCTGACTCTACCCTATTGCAAAATTTCAAACTATACTTTGTATAAGAGTTCGGTAAACCGGTTTTGTCGTATGAACTTGCCATTTGAATCTTATTTTGCTTGCTTTTTGAATCAATATTTAAGCCTTTTGGATTATATATATACACGTATAACCCATAATCTTTTCTTTGACTGGCTCTATATGAATAACAATACTCAATAAAACTTACTATCTGAATTTCCTTATTTTCATCAAATGGATATAACGTTAAATCAAACGGCTGACCGTTTACCTTTGCTGACTGTAAATCTTCTAAAACACTACTTGTTTCAAAGCTGTTTTCACTCTCCGCTGCATACGCAAAGGTAGGTTGCACCACCGTTATGATGGTGCAAATTACCAGTATTATTGCATTTAAGCAGAGAAGAAGTTTGCTCTTTCCTGCTTTTCTCAAAGTATTAGCACCTCCTTTTCAAATTCTACGCCCGTTACACTTATGTAAAAGGCAAAATCTAAATTATAGGTAACTTCTTCGTTATACGACGATACTACGAGTGTAAATGGATACTGTACCTTTAGCGCTTCTTCGGGTACTTCTACATTTGAACCGCTATACTTTGCTTTTAATATGTCTTCAAGCATAATTTTTTCGGGTATTTCTATCGTAAAATAATCATCGCCTTCTACAATTTTAAAACAATCAGTTAAATCTCCAACCTCATAGTATGCGTATGTTTCACCGTCTACTGTAAAATCAAAGGACTGTTCTTCATTTTGATTGGCTACTATTGATAGATGATATCCGTGTGCTTCTTCCTTATTAAAATCAAAGGTGTATTTTGTATTAAATCGATGAGTTTTGCCACGCTCTAAAACTAGTTTTTTCTCACTGCTTAATATACTTACACCGTTGTGTTCAATATAGAATGTCTTAAAATCTTCGTTAAATCCGTTCGTAAATGTAAAAATAAAGCCGATTGCGCCTAAAAATACAAGAATTATCAATAAATACGTTATCACTTTCGTTGCAGCATTCGCTGTTCTTTTTTTATTCATAATTCACCTCGCTTCGCAGATTAATACTCTACAACTTCTTTATTTAGCTCTACGCCGTTTACCGAATATACTAACCAAAGCTTTATTTCATCACTTAAACCACTAGTTTTATCTGTTACCTTTATTAAAAAATAACTGGATTTGATCTTCTCTAGGTTTTCAGTCGCTTTTTCTTCGTAACCATTGCCTACCGTATAGCCAAATTCATCATAAAATACATAGCGGTTTTTGTAATTAGTTGCTAAAAGTTCTTCATCAGTAACCGATTCTTCATAGAATTCTTCAACGCATTTTTCACCTGTTGTTATTTTTAACGTTGTGCCTTCAATGCTTGCACTAGTGATAAACGAATCTACGAAATGTGATAATTCTAACTCACGAAACTCGCTAAAATTAAACATTCCTGACCATGGATCTACACTTCCATCACCAAAATATAACAAACCTACAGCACTAACTTCTACAGCTAAATCATAAGTTCCTACGCTACTAAATGCGTTATCCATTACTATATCAAAATTATACGTTTTGTTAGTTCCTATCTCGTAATATTCTTCACGTTCGGTACTTTCACTTAATACTAATTCGTTGCTTTCAACCTCTAATGAAAGTGCTGTGCCTTTGTATTTTATAATACAAGTATCTGTAAAACCACCGTCGCGCGTCGTTACTTTTAGTTCTATGGTATCATTCCCAAAAGCTTTAAAACACGAAACCGTTGCTGTCGTTGCGCCGTCACTTGCTTGTGTTACAGTTACGTAATCGCTTACCTTTTCTTTACCATACGTAGGCGCATCCTTCCATGCAACACTAAAATCCACTTTTTGATTTGATGCATTAAACGGCTTTACCGTTGCTTGAATTGTAACGTCTACGCTATTTGCATTTGCTGAAACAGCATTTAACAATGAATTTGACGTAAATGTCATAAATTTTGGCATTGGATGCACCGTATTTACAGTTTCTATTACCGTAGCTTCTTCGCTTTCCTTTTCTTCAGAAGTGTTATTAAACCATCCTACGATAATTCCGGTTAGCATTATACCTATAATAACAAATGCTATTAGGGTTAACCACCATTTTACGCTATCTGAACTCTTATGCCGCATTAACTCTTTTTGATTATCGTAATATCTCATAATAACACCCCCTTATTTACTCTCTTCTTTTTCAGGTAGACCGTATACGCCTTCAAGCTTTCTTACAAACAATTCTGTGATTAAATCCATACCTTGTTCGTTAGGATGTAAGCCGTCCATCGTATACTTCGCATAGTCATAGCCTTCAATGTTAGCAATATCTACTAAATGACAGTCAAAATAATCGGCAATTTTTCTAATTGCTTTGTTGTAACTAGCTAAAGTATCAGTATTTTTATTCATGCCGTTCGCAGGTAAAGTTAATACAAAAATATCTGCATTTTCATACTTTGTAATCATTTTGTGAATCATTATTGCATAGGCTTCTGCCACAGTTTCAGGACTAATATACCCTTCTTCTTCGGTATAAATGTCCTCTAACTTGCTAAAATTGCCTATTGCTAGGTTTGCGTTAAAGTCGTTTATACCAATATATACGGCAATAATATCGGGATGAGTTCCGCTATTTTCACCAGTATTATCGTGTAACTGTTCACATCTGGTTTGATATGCCGCGCTACCGCCTGTTAATACTTTTGAACCCGACCAGGAATTGTTTACAAGCATAGTCATACCGGTGGCATTTGCAGTTTGCATCCACCAAGTTTCATCAGGGTTATCAATTTCTCCCTTAGGATAATATACAGCATTACTACCAATAGTGTTGTTTGTATTGGTTGCATCGTTACTCATTCCGCTAAAAGTTGAAATACTATCACCTAAAATAGAGATAGTTTTGCCTTTTAAATCTACTACGTCATCAGTATAAATACTATAAAAAATACTTTGTGTTGGTTGTAAAATACCAGCTTTGCCTAAATCATATACGAAATTATAGTCTGGAATAGTCGCGTAACAACAAATAACTGGATCGTCCGGGCTCATAAACGCTAACGTTTCATCTTCTCCAACGTATATAAACTGGTCGGATAAATCAATACTAATCCATTTATTTACAGTAGTACTCGTAAGTTCTTCTTTTGGCAAATACACTTTATGCGTCGTATATGGCTCTGACGTGTAAATACCACCCTTTTTAACGGTTGCACTCTTAATTACGTGTAAGCTGAAATACTGGTTTTCATCCAATGCTGTTACGCTTCTTACAGGCACAGCAATTTTGGTTATTCTCTTATTGCTAAAAAGTGAAGTATCTTGATATGCATACGGCGCTACCTTCATATTATCGGTATTAGGTAACGAACTGATGGGGTATTTTTCTTCAAAATCACCACCAAAAGTAGCTTCATATTCTACTTCTACCGGCGCGGTACTTCTTGCTTCTTCTAGGGGTTTTCCTATAAAGAAATAAGCACCTAAACCGGCAAGTAAAACAACAACCAATACAATAGCTATTATTGTTATAACTTTCTTCATTTTTATTTCCTCCAAAATTTAATTAAAAAAACTGCGACTCACAGTGGCTTTAACCACCGCAAGCCGCAGAAACGGTTATTTTTTTATTATGCTTTCGCTACTTGCTTAAGTAACATATTAAGTAGCGCTTTGTCTGATCTCTTTGCGGGTTTTACGTTAAATTCGTAAATTTCACCGTCTTCATCAACGCTCTTAACTCCATAGGTATTACCAGTTATTACTTCACCTGATGCTTCATTCTTGATTTCAAAAGGCTTTACTAATAATTCAGTCGCGTTTGAATCACCGAATATAATATCTAATACAACGTATCCGTTATAATCTTTTTCAGGGGGCATAATGCTGATTTTTACGTCTACCCCTCTAATGTTGCCTCTTACGAAGTATGCAAAGTAATTCTTATTATTTTTAGTGTAAGGTTCTCTTTCTACCATAACTGCTTGATTTTTGTTTTTCATAACTTATTTTACCTCCTTATTATGCTGATTTTTTGCCTTTTTGGCGAGAGATGCGTCTTGCTTCTGCAGGTTTCTTACCTTCTGCAAGTGCCTTCTTATACTTGTAAATGCCGGCGTGGTCGCTCTGACATTGTAGATAACCCGATCTCATGCCGAGTTGATATTCGCTAAGTTCTTGACCTACTTTCTTACCATAGGTATGAACTCTTGCCTTTCTGTCTGCTGCGTAACCCTTTGCTCGCTTTGATGGGGTTGTCCAGCGTC
>JAFQBR010000246.1 GCA_017399665.1 Clostridia bacterium
AGCAACTGCCCCCGAGGCTTACCGCGCGTTAAGCCGTGCGGTTATGGCAGACATTGCCGATAAATGGAACGAAAGCGTTGCATCTAGCAAAAAAAGGGTAGGTTATTTATCTGCAGAATTTTTAATTGGCAGATCAATTTATTCTAATTTATTCAATCTTGGTGTGTTAGATGGCGTAAAGCAAGAGCTTTTATCAAGAAATATGGATATAGCCATGTTTGAAGAAATAGAAGACGCAGCTCTTGGTAACGGTGGACTTGGTAGACTTGCCGCATGTTATTTAGAGTCAGGCGCAACGGTTGGCGTGCCACTAGACGGCTACGGAATTCGTTATCGCTACGGACTTTTCCGCCAACAGTTTATAGACGGTTTTCAAAAGGAAGTGGCAGACGATTGGTTAAAATCTGGCGACCCTTGGAGTTATAGAAAGGAAGATGAAAGCGTAATAGTTGAATTTGCCGATTATAAGGTAAAAGCTGTTCCTTACGATATGCCTGTTATTGGTTACGGCGCAAAGGTTATTAACACCTTAAGACTTTGGCAAAGTGAAGAGGCTGAAGCATTCGACTTTGATTTATTTAACGAAATGCGCACGCAGGCGATTGCAAACAAAAAGGTTAGAGCAGAAGAGATTTGTTACGTTCTTTACCCCAACGATTCAACCGAAAAGGGCAGACTTTTACGTTTAAGACAGGAATATTTCTTTACTTCTGCATCTATGCAAGATATAGTAAGAAAGCAAAAAACAAGCGGTAAAAAGCTAACAAAGCTATACGAAAACTATTCGCTACAATTAAACGATACGCACCCCGTACTTGCTATTCCCGAGCTTATACGCTTACTTGTTAGAGAGGGTGTTACATTTAATAAAGCGTTTGAAACAGCTAAAAAGACCTTTAACTTTACAAATCACACCATCATGGGCGAAGCTCTTGAAAAATGGGATTTAAGACGTATTAAAAAGTTACTTCCTACTATCGCGCGTATTTTAATTAAGATGCAAAAAAAGATAGAAAAGGAAGCTGACCAAAATAAATATTATTTAATAAAAGACAACACCGTTCACATGGCTAACGTTGCAATTTATTGCAGTTCAAAGGTAAACGGGGTGGCGGCTCTTCACACCGAAATTTTAAAAGCAAACACCTTTAAGGATTGGTACGAGCTTTACCCAGACCGTTTCTTAAACGTTACAAACGGTATTACGCCAAGACGTTGGCTTGCTCTTTGCAATCCCGAATTATCTTCACTTATTACCGAGTATATTGGCGATGGCTGGCAAGATAATTTAGAAAGATTAAAAGAGGTAGAAAAATTTGCTTTAGACAAAGAGTTTGCAAGCAAGTTTGCAAATGTAAAGTTAGCAAAAAAAGAACAACTTTCTACCTATATTAAAAATAGAGAAGGAATTGATATTCCCCCTCATTTTATATTTGATATTCAGGCAAAGCGTCTTCACGAATATAAACGTCAACTACTAAACGCATTTTCAATTTTATACTACTATTTTGCAATAAAAGATGGCAAAATGCCCAATTTTAAGCCCATAGCCTTTATTTTTGGGGCTAAGGCAGCGCCAAGCTACTACAACGCAAAAGCCATTATCAAATTTATTAACTGTATTGCAGATAAGATAAATAACGACCCCGAAATGCAGGATAAAATGAAGGTTGTTTTCGTTACCGATTATAACGTATCTTATGCAGAAAAAATTATGTGTTCAGCCGATATTTCAGAACAAATTTCAATGGCGGGTATGGAAGCAAGCGGTACTGGTAACATGAAATTTATGCTAAACGGTACTGTGACCTTAGGTACTATGGACGGCGCAAACGTAGAAATTTGTGAAGAAGCTGGCAGAGAAAATCAATATATTTTCGGCGCAACGGTAGAAGAGGTCGCAAAAGTTAAAAAGAATTACAACCCCTTTGAAATTTATAACGCTAACCCCGAATTAAAGCGCATTGTTGATACCTTAGATGACGGCACGTTTGACGATAACGGAAGCGGTATGTTAAAGGAATTAAAGGCTTCTTTATTTGGCGGTTGGAGTGCAGACCACTACCTTGTTCTTTACGACTTTGCAGATTATATCAAGGTAAAAACTCAGCTAATAAACGATTACGGTACGGAAGAGTTTGTTCGTAAGGGCATAATTAATACTGCAAATGCTGGTAAGTTCTCTTCAGATAGATCAATTAAGGATTACGCTGAAAACATTTGGAAAATTTAATTCGAAAAAATTTCGAAAATTTTTTTACAAGAGTATTGACAAATCGTAAAACTGTGTTATACTAATATCGCGTGGACATTCTACGATTTTTGTCGTGGGATATTAAAAAAAGTATACTTTTTTTAAGCAAAAAAAAGGCGCAAAAAAAAAACACAAAAGGTCATCTTTTGTGTTAAAAAGTCGCATTATTTGCGATTTATTCCATTGTTAAAATTAGTATACTTTTGTTAAGTGTACGCATAATAACATTTAGAATTTAAAAATTTGAAACCAATTAACCGCACAAAGCGGAAAAAATATTAGGTTTGGAGGCAAAAAAATGAAAAAATTACTCTCAATTTTACTAGTAGTAGTTCTTTCTATGGCTGCTTTTATTGGTTGTAACAACGTTACAGACGATAAAAACGTAGAAATTACTCTTAGTGAAACAGCAATTACTCTTGCTATTGGCGATCAACACGCTTTAACAGCAACAGTTACAGGTAGTGAAGAAAGCGTTACATGGGCTTCTTCTAACGCTGCAGTTGTTAAAGTAAACAAATTCGGTCAATTACAAGTTTTAGGCTTAGGTACTGCAGATGTCACAGCATCTATCGGTAGCGTATCAGCTAAGTGTGTTGTAACAGTTAACCCTGTTTTAACAGCTGACGTAAGCGCTATCACTTTAGTTGCTCCTGTTACAGGCGTTGAGCTTGGTGCAGACCTAATCAGCAAAAAGGTATCTTTCACAGCTAACCCTGAACTAGGCGCTGGCGAAGAACTTACAATCGTTTCTTCAAACGACGAAGTCGCTGCATACGAAGAAGTAGAAGTTGCTGAAGGCGAAACAGAAATGAGAATCGTTGCTAAGGCTGTCGGTTCAGCAGTTATCACAGCAACAGCTCCTAACGGCGCTAAAGCAGAAGTTGCAGTTACAGTTGAAGGTCTTAACGCTAACCCCACAGCTTTAACATTCGAAATCACAACAGCTGTAGAAGTTCCCGCATGGTGTGGCGTATTCCTAGCTGGTACATTATCAGCATGGGGTCCTGCTGACGGTTACGAACTTACAAGAATTGATAACACAACATTCAAGGGCACATTCACATTTGACTTTGCTGATGCAGACAAATTTGCAAACGGTGACCTTGCTCGTAACGCTGAATACAAATTCATCCTTGCTTCAAAGGCTGATAACGGCGACGGTACTTATACTTACGGTGCAGACACAGGTTGGGAACAAGTTAACGGTAGCAACGTAGATAACAGAAAGATTTTCGTTAACAACGACGAAACAGTTAAGGTTGACGGCGTTATCTTCCAAAGCGTTCCTGCTAACCCTGAAAAACCTGAAATTACAAACACTATCAACCTAACAGTTGTATTCACAGCTCCTGTTGAACACGACGTATACCTAATTGGACCTTTCTGCAATTGGGAAAAATCAGAAGACGCTAAGTTTGCTACAAGCGATAACTTAACGTTCACTCTAACTGTAACATACGTATCAAAGGGCGAAGAATTCGAATGCAAGCTTAATAAGGGTGATTGGGATTGGAACTACGGTTCATCTGACGGTATCACTTGGACAGCAAGTGGCGACAACTACAAACTTCCCTTAACAGGCGACGTTTCAGCTGAAAACACCAGAACAGTTAACGCTACATGGAATATCAACAACGGTAGTGCAGATGCAGTTGAGTACGTTAACAGTATCACAATCAATTTAACTTTAGAAAGTGAAGAAGCTAAAGCAGCAACAACTTTTGTTTTAGCAGGCGAACAGGTTGGTTGGGTTCCTGATAGCACAGATTACGCTTTTGAAAAAGTAGATGATACTCATTACACAATTTCTTTCTCATACACTGGTAAAGAAACTAATTTTGTTTGCAAGGTTACTAATGGCTCATGGGATGTTTGCTGGAGTTCTGACGACAACGGTGCAACATGGAGTACATCAGTTGCTGGTAATGCATCAGTTGCTTTAGAAGGCGAAGTTGATGGAACAACAAGAACTATCGTTTGGAATTGGACTATCTAATAACTAATAAAACACAGTCGGGGGGAGGGGAAACCCTCTCTCCCGATAATTCCATTTTTTAACTAAAAGAACTAGCAAAATCACGTTAACGTCCAAAAAGACAAAAACTATACTTATTCATTGAGATAAACAAAGTAAAGGAGAAATGTATGGGTAAAAGAATTAAACTTGCTTTACTTTTAGTAGCAATTTTCTCTATCTCACTTTTAGGCGCGTTTAAAGCTACTCCGGTAGTTCGCGCATCAGACACAGTAAATCTTACCTTCCACTATCACAGATACGCAGAAGATTATTCTTCTTGGGATATTTGGGTTTGGGAAGACGGTAAGGACGGCGCAGGTCTTGCATTTTCATCATCAGATGATTTTGGTAAAATTGCAACGATAGAAGTACCTGCAAATTCAAAGATAGGCTTTATTGTTCGCAAAGGCAATTGGGCAGAAAAGGATATTTCAGCAGACAGATTTATTCAAATAGGCAACACAGATAAAGAAGTATGGCTTATTCAAGGGGACGCAGTAATTTATACTGCATTAAAAGACGCCGATATTAGCCCTAAATTCCTATCTGCATCATTTAAGAACGCAACTACGGTTACGGCAAAGGTCACCGCGCCCGTTACCGCAGAAAATAATACATTCACTCTTATTTCAGGTGAAGAAGAAATTCCTGTAACCAACGCAACAAAGGTAGGTACAAGCACCGTTACCTTAAATATGGCAAACAGCGTTGAATACACAAGAACGTATACCGTTCATTCAGAATATTACGGTGACTGTTTAGTTTCTATGGAAAATTTATTCTCAACCAAGGATTTTGAAGAAGTCTACGCGTATGAAGGCGAATTAGGCTCGTTATATACAGCGCAAAGCACAACTTTCCGTGTTTGGTCACCTTTTGCAGATGAGGTTTCGGTTAACCTTTATGCAACAGGTAGCGATGAAGAAGCTGGAGCAGCTAACTTAGGCGTTCACGCTATGACCAAAGGCGAAAAGGGTGTTTGGGAAGTTACTGTTAACCAAAACTTACTAAACGTTTATTACACCTATTCAGTAAAGGTTAACGGAATGGTTAACGAAACTGTTGATATTTACGCAAAGGCAGTAGGTGTTAACGGCAAGCGCGGTATGGTAGTAAATCTTGATGCAACCGATCCTGAAGGTTGGGCAAACGATAAATTTATTGAACGCGCTCCAATAGACAGTATTATTTACGAAGCGCACGTTCGCGACCTTACTATTGATCCTTCAAGCGGTGTAAGCGAAGCAAACAGAGGTAAGTTCTTAGGTCTTACCGAAAGAGGCACTAAAAACTCTCACGGCTATTCAACCGCTTTAGACCATTTAATTGAATTAGGAATAACAGAAATTCATATTCTTCCTATGTTCGACTATTCTTCAGTTGATGAAAGCAATCCCGCTCCTCAATTCAACTGGGGCTATGATCCTTTAAACTATAACGTTCCCGAAGGTAGCTATTCAACAAATCTCTACGACGGAAACGTTCGTATTACAGAGCTTAAGCAAATGGTAATGGCTCTTCATAACGCAGGTATTCGCGTGGTTATGGACGTAGTTTACAACCATACGTCAAAGAGTGCAGACAGTAGCTTTAACTTAACAGTTCCCGGTTATTATTACCGCATGGCAAACGGCTCTTTCCTAAACGGTAGCGGTTGCGGTAACGAAACTGCAAGCGAACGCGCTATGTACCGTAAATTTATGATAGATTCTGTTAAATATTGGGTTGAAGAATACCATATCGACGGTTTCAGATTTGACCTTATGGGACTTCACGATATAGAAACAATGAATCTTATTTCTGCAGAGCTTAACAAAATCAACCCCAGCGTTTTATTATACGGCGAAGGTTGGAATGCAGGAACTTCAGGTCTTGCTGACTCAAAGGCTGCATTAAAGAAAAACGCATCAAAGCTAAGCGGTATTGCAGTATTCTCTGACGATATGAGAGATGCAATTAAGGGTAGCGTATTCACAGCGACCGATAAAGGCTTCGTATCTGGCAAGAGCGGTAGCGAAAAAGGCGTTATGTTTGGTGTTTACGGCTCTACAAAGACTATTGGCGGTAGCGTAGCTTGGGCAAACGCACCCACAAAAACAATCACTTATTCAAGCGCTCACGATAACTTAACTTTATTCGATAAAATTGCTTCATCTTCAAGCGCAAGTTTTTCAGATAGAGTAAAGATGAATAGATTATCTGCTGCAATAGTTTATACTTCGCAGGGTATACCTTTCATTCATGCAGGCGAAGAGCTTTTAAGAAGTAAGGTTAAAGAAGACGGCACTTTTGATGAAAACAGCTATAAGTCTTCAGATGCAGTTAACTCAATTAAATGGGATACAAAAAACAACGGCGATTATTTAACCACAATGAACTATTACAAGGGTTTAATCGCATTACGCAAAGCCTTCCCCGAATTTAGATATGATACAAAAGAAGAATGTAATTTCAATATTTGGGAAATGCAAGCAGCTAACGGTATAGTTTCTTACTATATTGAAAGCGTTGGTAGAGATATCGTAGTTATTTACAACTCTAACACAACTGCAAAAACTATCGATTTAGGTGTTGATACAACTTATGAAATTTACGTAGAAGGTAGCCTTGCAAGCGCTACACCTATAAATGAATTTGTTGGTCAAAATTACGAAATTGCACCTATTTCTGCAACCGTACTTGTAAGAAATACAGCTACCACACAACCTAATCCCCCTGTTGAAGAGGATGACGGATGTAAGAGTAGCGTAAGCTCAACTGTTGCTTCAATGGCATTACTTGGCGCAGCTGCAGTTGTTATTAAAAGAAAGAAAAAATAAAAATAACAGTAATATAAGGAGAAAAATGTTATGAAGAAAATTTTAGGCAAAATCATAGCCGTTGCATTAAGCGCGGTTACCATGTTTTCTCTTACCGCTTGTGGTAACGAGGGTGGAGGAACAACAAACGGTGGTGGCTCTAACGACGCTATCAAACTTTTAGTTTGGGGCGCTCAAGACGACCAATTTATGCTTGGTGAAATGGCTGAAGCATACGAAGCTGCTAACCCCGATAAAAAATATGAATTTGAATTCGGTGTAGTTGGCGAACCTGACGTTATCAGCAAACTTTCTACTGATATCTCAACTGCTGCAGACGTATTCTCTTTCCCCAGCGACCAATTACGTGATATGGTAAACCAAGGTATGCTTTACGAAGTTGGCGGTGTATTTGCAGATCCTGTTAAAACAAACAACACACAAGCATCTGTTAACGCTGTTACATTAAACGATAAGCTTTACGGTTTCCCCTCTACAGCAGATAACACATACTTCTTATTCTATGATGATAGAGTATTAAGCGAAACAGACGTTGCTTCAATCGAAGGCATTTTAGCAAAAGTAAGTGCAACTCAAAGATTCTTTATGGACATCTCTAACGGTTGGTATTTAGCTTCATTCTTCCTAACAGCAGGCGGTACAATGGACGTTTCTGCAGAAGGCAAGCAAGTTCTTAACAACTGGGATTCTCAAGATGCAGTTGCAGCAGCTGGCGTTGCAAACACAATCGCTAACCACGCTGGTTTCGTTACCGGTGATGACGAAATCTTAAAAACAGGTTTTGCTGATGGTTCTATCGTTTGTGGTGTAACAGGTATCTGGAATAAGGATGCAGTTGCTAAGGCACTTGGCGGACACTTAAAATTTGCTAAGCTTCCCACAATCACTATCGGAACAGAAGCTAAACAAATGATTTCTTTCGGTGGTTTTAAGGCTATTGGCGTTAACAAAACAACAAAGAACCCCGGCGAAGCTATGAAGTTTGCTCAATTCATTACAAATTACGAAAATCAATTAAAACGTTACGAAGAACGTGGTTTTGCTCCTACAAACATTCAAGCAGCAGCAAACGAAAAGATTTTATCTGATATCGCTATTGCAGCACTTTCACTTCAAATGCAATATTCATATCCCCAAACAAACGTAATTTCTACTTTCTGGACACCAGCAGAAGCTCTTGGTACAGAAATGGAAAAGAAAACTATTGGTGACGTAGCAACTTTAACTGAACAAATCGAATTAATGATTGCAACAATCACAGGTTAATTACCTTGCTTTTTAAGGGGGGATAATGCTATCCCCCCTTTAGCAATTTTTTAAAAAAATCAACCTTTTATGTAATAAAGGCATATTTAAAGGTGTTTTTATACCTTTTACGGCGTTTTACATACCACCAAAAAACTGGGGAGGTCTTTTGACATGGCTATAGCTAGCGCAAAAAAAAATAATATGTTTAAAGACTTCGGCAAAGGCATTGCAAATGGCGGACCGCTTGTTTGGTTATCCACTTTGTTTATGGGGCTTGGGCTTATATTAAAAGGTCAAGTTATAAAAGGAATATTATATTTTCTTGTCGAAGTATTATTTATAATTTTTATGGTGGCTTTTGCTGCCGAATATTTGAAATTGTTACCAACGCTTGGAACAATTAGCGAGGTGCAGACGGGTTTTGATGAATACGGTTTACCAACATATATCTATGTTCACAACTCTTTCCAAATATTATTATTCAACGTTTTAATTTTCGCTATAATTGCTTTTTTCATCTTCTTCTGGGTACGCTCGGTAGTAGACTGTTATAAGGCAAAATTACGCGCGGATGCAGGTATTCCCGCTCCTACGTTTAAAAGCGAGCTTAGAACTTATTTAGATTCGAATTTCCACGTAACGGTATTATCGTTGCCAACAATTGGGGTGTTTGCTTTTACTATTTTCCCCTTAATAACAATGATACTGCTTGCGTTTACAGACTTCGCAAAACCCAATTTACCGCCTGCCCATCTATTTACATGGGACGGGTTTAAGGTTTTTGGCGAAATATTTAATTTCAAAAGCTCTGGCGCGTCTATTTCTTATACCTTTGGCAGACTTTTAATTTGGACGCTTATTTGGGCTTTCTGCGCAACGTTTTTAAACTATATTTTCGGTATGATTCTTGCTCTTCTAATCAACAAAAAGGGCATTAAGTTTAAAAAAATGTGGCGTACAATATTTGTTATAACGATTGCCGTTCCTCAATTTGTTACCTTGCTTTTAATGAGTAAGATTTTAGCAGACGAGGGTATTGTTAACCAAATATTAAAAGGCTGGGGACTTGAGCCAATCAAGTTTTTTACAGGAAGTGGTATAACTTCAAAAATTACCGTTATAATTGTAAACCTATGGGTAGGTATTCCTTACACCATGCTTATGACTACCGGTATTTTAATGAATATTCCTAATTCCTTATACGAAAGCGCAAAGATAGACGGTGCTTCTCCCTTTATCATGTTTGTAAAAATAACATTACCTTATATGTTGTTCGTTACCACCCCTTACTTAATCACACAGTTTATAGGTAACTTAAACAACTTTAACGTAATTTACTTGCTGTCGGCCGGTGGACCTATTTCTTCAAAGCTGTATTATGCAGGCGAAACAGACCTTCTTATCACCTGGCTTTACAAGCTATCGCTTAACCAGCAGATGTACAACTTGGCTTCTGCAATAGGTATCTTGATTTTCGTAGTATCCGCTACCTTATCACTTGTTACCTATAACCTTTCTGCATCAGTAAAGAGGGAGGAGGAATTTCAATGAGTACAAAAACAAAAAGCTTAAAGAAAAGCGAAATTGCTTCAAACGTAGTAGTTTATTTTATTTTAACTATTCTTTCAATAATTTGGCTACTTCCTATTGCATGGCTAATTCTTTCCTCATTCAGACTTGAAGGCGGGGCATTCGTTAAATACATTTGGCCAAAGGAATTAGGTTTTGATAACTACGTAAAACTATTCACAAGTAAGGAAAGAAACTTTGTTTTATGGTGTACAAACACTTTAACTGTGGCAATTTTTTCTTGCGCGCTATCAACCTTATTCACGCTTTGTTCATCATACGCATTATCTCGCATGCGTTTTAAAATGCGTAAACCCATAATGAATATAGCCTTAATTTTAGGTATGTTCCCCGGGTTCATGAGTATGATTGCAATTTATCACATTTTAAAGCTATTAGACCTTAACCAAAGTTTACTATCATTAGTTCTTGTATATTCGGGCGGTGCAGGGCTTAACTATCATATTTGCAAAGGCTTTTTAGATACTATTCCTAAGGAATTAGATGAAGCGGCTATGATAGATGGAGCTACAAGATTAAGAATATTCTGGCAAATAACCATTCCTCTTTCTAAGCCCATGATTATTTATACAATACTAACTTCATTCCTTGCTCCTTGGACGGACTTTATTTTTGCATCATTCATTATGCAAGGTAAAAGTGAATTATTTACCGTTTCAGTAGGACTTTGGTCAATGCTAGAGCGTGAATCTATAACAGAATGGTACTTGCCTTTCTGCGCAGGCGCTGTGGTAATTTCAATTCCCATCACCTTATTGTTCATGTTCATGCAAAAATACTATACCGCAGGCGTTACTGCAGGCGCGGTTAAGGGTTAAGGTGTAATATGAAAAAAATATTATCTTTATTAATTGCTTTAATATGCTGTTTATCTTTGTTTGCATGCACTAAACCGCAAGAAAACAATCCCCCCGAAAACGGTGATCCTTACGATTATAAAACAGTAACTCATATAGATGATAACAACCGTGTTTTCTACGAAATTTTCGTTGGCTCTTTCCAAGACAGCAACGGTGATGGAATAGGGGATTTACGCGGTGTTATCAATAAACTTGATTACCTTAACGACGGCGACGACAATAAGCACGACGACTTAGGTATTACAGGCATTTGGCTTATGCCAATTTGTCCTTCTCCCACCTATCATAAATACGACGTAACCGACTATTATGCAATAGACCCGGCATACGGAACTATGGCGGATTTTGAAGAGCTTGCAAGCGAGTGTAAGAAACGTGGCATTAAACTTATAATAGACCTTGTTTTAAACCACACTTCTTCACAGCACCCCTGGTTCATTGAATCAAAGGGCGCTAATATGTACGGCACTTCTTCAAAGTATAAGGATTGGTACGTTTATTCAAACCAAAAGCTTAACGGATATTATCAACTAACTTCTAATTTATATTACGAAGGGGCTTTCTGGAGTGAAATGCCCGACCTTAATATGGATAGCGAAAGCTTAAGGGAAGAAGTTAAGAATATAGCTGATTTCTGGATTGAAAAGGGTGCAGAAGGCTTCCGTTTAGATGCAGCAAAGCACGTTTACGGCACAGTAACTAAAAACGTTGAGTTCTGGAAATGGTTTACAGACTATTTAAAGGAAGAACACGGCGATATTTATACCGTTGCTGAAATTTGGTCAAGCGGTGGCGAAATAAAAATGTATTACGACGCAGGCTTTACAAGCGTATTTAACTACGTTGCAGGTAATACAACGGGTAAAATAGTTTCTCTTTTAAACAGCGGTGCAGGGCTTTCTTCACCGGAAAACTTTGCAAAGTGGGTAAAGGAATGGAATGATGATATTAAAGAGCGCAACAGCTTGGCAGTAGATTCTCCCTTTATTACCAACCACGATAACGATAGAGCATTCGGTGCTTTACGTCGCGATATAGATAACTCTAAAATGGCGGCGCTAGTTTACCTTACAATGCCTGGTTCACCCTTTATCTATTATGGGGAAGAAATTGGTATGCTTGGTAGCGGTATAGACGAAAACAAGCGTTTAGGCATGCTTTGGAATACTTCAGGCAACTGTAAAGACCCCAAGAACGCAAATTGGATTGACCAAGTGTGCGATCCCGTAAGCTTCCAGGTTGGCGATTATCAATCTTTACTTCATACCTACCGCATGGCAATTCGTTTAAGGGCAGAAAACCCAGAGCTTGCAAGGGGAGAAATAGAGGTTATAGATACAGGTTATTCAGACGTA
>JAFQBR010000247.1 GCA_017399665.1 Clostridia bacterium
CCTCCATAGGGGTTTTTCTATAATCTATTTTACCGCAACGCTTGGTCATAATATCGCTAAACAAGCTATTAACGGAATCTAAAACCGCCTTGGTGCTTCTAAAGTTTTTATCTAGGTTAATTGCAATACCGCCTTGACCTTTAGAATACTTTTCGTATTTTTCGTTAAAGATATCGGGGTTACAGCCCCTAAAATCGTATATGCTTTGCTTTAAATCGCCAACCATAAAGCGATTGTTACGCGCAATAGCCGTTAAAATAGCCTCTTGAACACCGCTCGTATCCTGATATTCATCCGTAAAGATATATTCAAAGCGAGTGGCAACCTCTTCCCTTACCGCTTCGTTTTGTAATAGCTTTAATGCAAAGTGCTCTAAATCGGAGTAGTCAACGGCGTTTTCTTCACGTTTTTCCCTTGCAAAATATTCCATAAAGTCAAGGGTTATTTTTTCTAAAGCCAAATAAACCGGGGCAACCTCTTTAACGCGCGCCTTTTCTTCACTTAGCACGCCAACGTCAAATTTTTTAGCGTTGGTTATAATTTTTTTAAGACGTTCCCCTATATTTCCTGCCTTTTCAAGAGCTTCAAGCTCGTAAACGTCTGCATTTTTGCGCCTTGCAGGCTTTCTGAACGCCATGCTTTTAACGCGCATACAAAGCTCTTCTAAATTAGTACAAGAGTAAATTTCTTGTGTGAAGGTAAGTAATATCAAAAGGTATTCCTTAACCTTAACGTAATCGTCACACTCTTCTAAAAGGGGAATTATTGCGCTTTCTAAATTATTAGCAGACTGGGTAATTTCTTCAAAAATTAAATTACTTAAGCAGTCCACACCTTCATCCGTATAGAAAAACCTTCCCCTTTCCAAAATAGCCTTAGGATCAGCTTCAGAAATTAAGGAATTATAAATGGAAACTATTTTTTCTTTTAACGCCTTATCTCTTCTTCCTTTAAAGTAATATGGCAATAAAAGGTTTAATTCCGGGCTGTTTTGCTCGTATAAGTCTTCAAAAAGTCGGTCTATAGCGCGATTAACAAGCAGTTTTGTGTTTTTATCATCTAGTATAGTAAATGCAGGATCTAGCCCCGCTTCATAGAAAAACTCACTTAATAGTCCCTTACAGAATGCGTGAATGGTAGAAATTGAAGCGGTTGGCAAAAGCTCTAACTGATATTCTAAACGCCTTTTATCCTGCTCGCTTGCGCTTTGCAACGCCTTAGTAATGGCATCAGAAAGCTTTTGCTTCATTTCCTTTGCGGCAAGCACCGTAAAGGTAACGCAAAGTATTTTATCAATATCAACACCCTTTTCTAAAATAAGGCGTTTAACCCTTTCTATCATTACGAAGGTCTTTCCGCTTCCGGCAGAGGCAGAAACTAAAATGTTAGTACCGTCACTCTGAATAGCCTGTAATTGTTTTTGAGTAACAGCCATATTATTCCCCTCCTTCATCAGAAGAATCCTCTACTTTAACGCCAACGGCGCGTAAAATATCCTCTTTACTGATTTCTTCTATTTTTCTTCCGCGACCAAAGCTTTCCTCGTCGTAACCGCAAATACCTAAATATTTACAGTAAGAGCAAGCCCCTTCGTATGGGGAAGGAACTATTACCCCTTCGGTAATTTCATTAAGCCCAGCGCCCGCAATTTGTTGGGAATATTCCATATACCCTTCAAATTCTTCGCTTGATAACAACGCACCGGGATAGCGGTAACCACCATCCTTTTTTCGCGTAAAGTTTGCGTTTAAGTGGTTAGGCCTTCCGCTTTCATCCAAGGTATCGTCTATTAAAAGCGCCTTTTCTTCATCTGCTATAGTCTTACCAACGTAAGTTCCTTCAGCTTCATCCTCATCCCCCTTAAACTTATCTGAAATGGGGAAGTAATAAGCGCCTATTGCCTTAAATTTATCGCTAAACGCCTTTGCGTATAAGAAGAGCTGAAGCTTTTTGCCGGTATATAGATTTAAGTCTGCCTTGTTTACTTCAACCTTACCCGTTTTATAGTCTATAACGGTCATATTTTCGCCGTCGCTATCTATACGGTCTATTTTACCAACAACCTTCATTTCGCCCTTTTTCGTGTTTACGGTAATTGCAGGGAATCTTCTTCCCCCAAAGTAAACCTCTAAATATTTAGGCTTTAATTTAGAATGCTTGCTTGCTTCAAACAGCTTAACACAAAAACGAACGGCTTCCTTTTTTATAAGCTCAAAGGAGCGTTTTCCGCCCGCGCTTGAAAGATGACGGCGGTATTCATCTATTTGAATAACCTCTTCAAATATTTCGCTTGCAAGCTTAACAACCGCTTCCTTATCACAATTCCAGTCCACCCTTTCAACGAAAAGCTGACCTACCTCGTGAACGATATTACCAAGGTCGTTTGCCTTTAAATCAAATTCCACCCTTTCCGTAAGCTTAACGCCACGCTGTAAAAAGTTAGCGTAAGGGCAGTTAAAATATCCTTCTATGGAGGTGGCAGAAATCCCCTTATCAACGTAATTAACACCTTCCGTGTAATAACCCATTTGAGAGTTTGCCTGCGTTAAAACCCCATCTAGCGTTTCGCCCTTGCCAAGCCTGCCGTATACCTTATAAAAGGTTGCGCCGGCAGAAAAATCGTCACACGCCCCCTCTTTAAAGCGACCAACGTCTTCCGCAAAAGCAAAAACAGAGCTGCGTTCGGTAAGGTAATTTCTTATTTTAAATATCTTTTCACGTTCCCCGCCAACGCTAAGCGCGCCCCTTTTATAACCCTTTAAATCAAAGATTTTGGTTTGACGTTTTTTATCGCTAAATATAGCTTGAACGTATTTTATTATTTCAGAAGGCTTGCCCTCTTCCCCACTTGCTAAAGCCTGCGGGTATGAAAGATAAAGATGCTCTTTAAAGGTTGCAAGCGCCATAC
>JAFQBR010000248.1 GCA_017399665.1 Clostridia bacterium
ATAACCAAATGTAAAATAGCCAAGTAAAGAAAGAGCGCAAAGTGTTAAATTTATAATGTTTAAAATATAGAATTTATCTAGACGCAAGAAGAAGAAAACGGATACGCCGGTAAGTAAAATTATTACCGCCACAAATGATAAAACCCAACTTTTATCGCGCCTAATAAAGGTTATCATAAGCAAGGTAGAAAGGGTTGCTATTGAAATTGATGGGAATACGTAGCTTGCAAGCCAGTCGCGTTTAAAGGAAAGCTTTTGGCAAACGTATAAAATAAACATTAGCCCAAGTAGCTGAATGATTATTTTTTCAAAGACGCCACGGCGTGAAAGTATGGTATGGTTTATAAGTATCCAAATATATAAAATACTTGCAAGCACAAGCATACTCCAACCAAAATCCTTGTTTACCCACCAATCTACAAGTCCGCAAATTGCAACTGCGCAAATAGAGATAAAGATAAACAACTTCAAAATAAAAGTGTTATTCTTTGTAAAATGCTCGTTTTTAGTTCTTGCTAAAAATGGATATTCCCTAGATTGCGGTTGACCGTCGTCCTGTAACTCTCTAAAACACAAAGGACAGTAATTGCGGTCAGTATCAACCTTTACTTTACAGTTTTTGCAGTATTTCATACTTCCGCCTCCCAGAAATTGCTATAAACGGTAACGTCAACGCCGTTTTTAGAAAGATGAGTAAAGAATTCACGTTCAATTTTTGTTTCTACGTATCCGCGCGCTGAAGCGATATATAATCTATCTTCATACCCAATAACGGTAAAGTTTTGCTGAGCGGTTTTTGTAGGACCTATAACGAACACGATATCTTTGAGCCTACCCTTAAAGCTTTCCGGCGTTTTAATAAGCCCAATATTGCTTAAATCGCCAGACTGCACGTTCTCGCCCACTCTTGAATAAACAAGCTTCATAATAATATCTTTTAAAAACAAGGGGGTAAGCATAAGTAACGGGTTCTTTTCTAGCTTAACGTTAGAGTGAATAATTCCGTCTATAACGTCTGGCTCTAGCCCTTCTTTCATTTGCGTTTTGCAAAGTTCAACGCACTGTTCAAAGGTAATAGGGTCTTTAAAATCGTGTTTTAAACGGGTAAATAGTGAGAAATTTCTTACCGTATTAGAATTAAATCTCTTTCTTAAATTTATTGGCACTAAAATTTTGACCTGCTTGTTTTTAACAGGCTTACCTTCTAAACACGTTCTGTAAATTGAATACATATAAAGAGCCGCGAGATAAACGGTAACCGTGGTATCGTACTTTTTAGCAAGCTCTTTAACCTGTTCCGTTTTGCAAATGCCCGCCATTATACCGTAACCGTCGTATGCAAAAGGAGTCCCCCTAAACTTATACGCCAAGCTTTCAAAGGCTGGAGAGGGGGTTTTCTTTCTGTCTATTTTTCTAAACGTATCCTCGCTTTCTTCTATTATATGCGGTGAAGCAGATGGGCGCAAAATACCCTCGCTTTCAACGGGATATTCGCAAAGCTTAAAGTATTCAAAAATAAGATCTAAAAAGAAATTCACACCGCCGGTTCCGTCCGTTAAGGAGTGGTGGAAATTCATTGTTAAAGTATTT
The DNA here is from genome assembly GCA_017399665.1 of Clostridia bacterium. The sequence continues at coordinate 1,591 of JAFQBR010000248.1, forward strand.
CTGCGGTAAAACACCTCAAACATATACCCATTATTGCTTTCGGGCACAATTTGTTTAAGATAGTGCGCAGGCTGTGGTTTTACAAGCGCCGGTCTATTATTTTCTTCAAGATAGTACCAGAAAATACCGCGTTTTAAGCGCGTTTTAAAGGTTGGGCGATGTTGTAGTAACAAATTAAGCGCCCTTTCTAAAAGCTCTGGATCGACCTCTTCATTTAGCCTTGCAGTAAACGAAAAAACAAAGGGGGATTTTTCGCTTGTGTTAGGCGGATATATTTTTGCTGCGTTATCAAGCGCATACCAATTTTTTCTTGCCATATAGTCCTTTTAAAAGTTTTTTATTAGTTATTATCCGTTAACTGAGGTTTACAAAGGAAATCAGCTAACGTTCATAGAAAAATAATCGTATTGAATAATAGTAATTGAAACCTGCGCGCGTGTTGAATTTCGCTCAATGGTAAAGGTTATTGTGTCGCCAATTTCATACTCGAAGGTGTATAAATAAGAGTAAAAGTCTTCCGCTTTGTTAATAGCGTACTCGCTACCCTTATAATTAAGCGCTAAAATGGTATCACCGACCTTTAATCCTAAGCCTTCCGCATAAATACAGCCGTCTTGTGCAAGCTCGGTAACCTTAATGCTTTCCGTTATACCCCAACCACTCTTGTTTTCTTCAACAGTTACGCCAAGCTTATATCTGCCTTCTACATAACCATTTTCTATAATTTCCGTGCAAATTGTTAAAAGCGTATCAGATGGGATTACGAATGCAGGCATTTGAGGCATAGCCCCTGTTCTTATCATCCCTAATAAAAATCCGCCCTTTTCGGTAAACAGCGCGCCACCAAGTGAAGAATAAGAGGTAGTTAGGTCTGCAATAAATAAATCGTTTACGTTGTTTTCACCTGCATCATATTTATATTCGGTTGCGCCCAAAATGCCGTTTGTCGTAACGCATACTTGACTGCCAAGCACGTCTGAACAAGCAAAAACAGGCTCGCCCGCTTTTACTGTTGAACATTCAGAATAAAATTCACAAGGCGTCATTATTGCGTTTATTCTTATAACGCAAATATCGGTTATAGGGTCCGTCCCCACAGGTGTTGCGTCGTATACGTCACCTGTTTGAAGGTCTTTAACACTTACTGAGCTTGCACCAGCAATTAAAGAATGTGAGGTTGCAATATAAGTGTACTCACTTTCTTGCACGCAAGCAATTACTGTGCCAGAGCCTAAAATTGTTGTGTTGTCAAATTTAACTGTTATTCCAACAATACCTTTTTTTACCCTTTCAATAGTTTCTGCAAGGCTTTGAGCCGTGTACTCAGCATAAAGACTTGGGTCGGTAACAACAATATTAACGCTCACGTTTTCGCTAACACCGGGAACAAAAGTGCCTGTTGAAGAATCCGCAGAGGTTGGCTCTGTTGGAAGATTTATATCGCATGATGCAAAACAAACAGTCATAACCGATACAATTAAAATAGATATTAAAGCGCTTATTTTTCTTTTCATATTTTATCCTTTAATTAGTTTTTTACTTAAAATACACCTATTATACTTTTATTATAGCATTATTGCAAAAAAAATACAAATAAATGCACCCTTTTTTTAACTAAAAAGCAAACTCTTAATTTTATTAATATAATAAAAATTAAGGGCGGAAATTTTCTCCCGCCCTTTTGTGGTTTTATGCTTTACTATCGTAAGTAAAGGTTGAGCTTGTGTTTGGCGTTCCGTCTGAATTACAAACGGTACAATTACCCCACGCGCTATATTTGTATTTTACCACATGATTTTAAACGCTGTCAAGTCTTCAAGCAATATTTAATGTTGAAATGAAACAAGCTCTGTTATTTTACAATAAAAAACAAGCGCAAATTTCCGCCCAAAAACAAAAAAAGTGCGTCTATAACGCGATTAACGCATAAAATAAATAAAGAGTGAACCATACGTTATAGTTTCACTCTTGATGTAAATATTAATATTTCAGTTTGAATTTATTTGTTTGCAAAATTCAAATCAATATATTCTATTAGTTTTTGTAATTCTTCATTTGGACTTATTGTATAAATAACCTGTTCGCCCGCTCTCCCATCAAACCAGTTATATTCAATAAGCTTATCTCTTATCCATAATTCATATTCTTCATAAACTAGTATTATTGTTTTGCCCGCTACTAATCCTTGAGGTCCGGCATAAAAAACTTCAAAAGTTATATTGCTAATATTCTGCAAAACATACTCTGCTTCCTCTTTATCAAATATTAATAAAGTATCCCTATCGTAAATATATTGATCTTCATCTAAAACTGTCAATTCACAATACTCAATTCTTAATAAGCCATCGCACAATTTATCATAAGTGAAATTTAAGTCTTTTTTAGGAAAACAGGCAGAAATATTTAGAATTATTATAAATAGCATTAAAATAAATACGAAGTTCTTTGTTTTCATAATATTAACCCAACTTTACAATTACCAAAAAATGAATTTCCTTATATCCCAAAAATCATAGTAATTTTTCCTATTAACTCCACCTAACATATCTGCCGTTCTTTCCCATACTTTTGAATAGTACAATTTATCATAACGATAATCATTATTGTTTCACTTTAAAAGCAGGTCTATATCCACTACGAATATGCCTCTGCTAGGTCTTTTATTTCTAATAATTACTTCAATATCTGAACAACTATTAGATAACATTTCATTATTTTGCCTTCTATAAAAACATAATACCCAATAAACTATAAAGTTTATAATTCATTTTTTTCTCCATTAATTTACTATTTATTACTAATTCATAATAAAAGTAAAGAATCTATTCTATGATATAGCTAGAAAAATATTTACTCAAAACGAGAACATAATGCGGTTCAGCAGCAAAATATCCACCGTGAGAAAGAAATTTGCCTGTTGAATCAAATGTAGCAACCATATCATACCCCCTATCTCCAGGAATAATTGTACATGAAAACACCATAAAAGTACCATCTTTAAAGTGCCACAACAAACAGTATCCTGTTGGCTCATTCACACTTTTATTTCCATGAAAAAATATAATTTCCTCAAAATCATCTAAAAATTCTTCGATTTTATTCGAGTCTAATGTTTCAAGTTTTTCAACTTTTTTATAATCAAATGTTAAAACAGTCTTTGAAGGATCAACCATTTCAAAATTACTATTATTATATTTTACTAATTCTATTGATTCAATATCATCTAAATAGTTTGTTTTTAAAAAATAAAAAGATGGTGGTTCGCATCCTGTCAATAACACCATAATAAATGTTAGCGTTAATAAAATCAATTTTTTCATTTTTTTCTCCTATATCCAATAAAGGTTGAGCTTGTGTTTGGCTTTCCGTCTGAATTACAAACGGCACAATTACCCCACGCGTCATATTTGTATTTTATCACATGATTTTAAACGCTGTCAAGTATTCAAGTAATATTTAATGTTGAAATGAAACAAGCTCTGTTATTTTACAATAAAAAACAAACGCAAATTTCCGCCCAAAAAACAAAAAAAGTGCGTCTATAACGCGATTAACGCATAAATAAAAAGGGCGGAAATTTTCTCCCGCCCTTTTGTGGTTTTGTTGTTATTTATATTTGTTTATGAATATTTCAAAGCTTTCTTTATCAAATCCAATTTTACTATATGAGAAAATATAATTATCATATTTAATATCATAATTGATAACCCCGGATCCGTCCTGAGATATTATACAATAATATTCATTACCATAATCTATTAAAACACAATAACCATAAGGTTCAGAAAAAGTAAACCTAATTAAATTATCTTGTTTAAGGTTCATAACATCGTTATATATATCATCAGCACATTCATTTTCAATAATTTTTATTGCTTCTTTTTTTATTATTTCATCAAAACTTATATTTTCATTTATATTAATCAAAGATATTTTTTTCACATCAGTATATGGTTTTTCAAAATACCACTTTCTTTTATCTGTACATGAAGATAATAAGGTTAATGATATACATAAAAATACAATAAATATTTTTTTTCTCATAATATATTATACTCCTCTTCTAATATCCCAATAATATCCGCGGTAACGGAATGGGTTTATATTACCAATAAAATCTGTGCTTGTGTTTGGCGTTCCGTCTGAGTTGCAAACGGTACAATTACCCCATGCGTTATATCTATATTTTACCACATAGTTTCCAGCACTGTCAAGTATTCCGGTAATATTTAACTACACCTAAGTAAAAAGGGTGAAGCTGATATTTTTAGCCCCACCCTTAATGCCAAAAGCAATGTTTATAAATTCGCTTTAATATATTGATAATTACTTATTTAATTTCAATCTTCCAAATATTTATTCAAAATATTTAAAAAATCTTCTTTATTAAAAACTAACTGGGTTGACTCATAAATCAATGATTTTGATTCTTCATCATAATAAATA
>JAFQBR010000249.1 GCA_017399665.1 Clostridia bacterium
AAATGCCAATATCCGCCAGAAAAATCGGGGCGATTTTCTTCGTAATAGTAAATCAAACAGGTTTGAGTAAATAATTCAGAATGGTTGTCAATAAGCTCAAACTCCTCAATTTTTCCTTTGTAGTATATAGTCTTTGCGGTAGGAATACACTCTTCCCCTATATGCTTTACGCCTGAACCCAAAACTATCTTACTCAGTGCATAGCTACCGTAAAAAACAAGGTCATCTATATAAACGACGCTATCGGGAACAAATACGTTACTTAAATTATAGCATTCACGGAAAGCCGACATTTCTATTGTTTCCACCATTTCGCCCACTCTTATACTTTTCACTTGTTCCAAAGAGCAAAAGGCGCATGAGCCTACTACTTTTACGGGTAGTTTTTTATAGGTTTTGGGGATAAAAATATCTTCGTCCGTACAAGTGCCAATACCACTTAATATGTAATAAGTACCGTCTTCGCTAAGTGTATATTCAAGACCTTGAGAAGCTCTTTCTCCACACATTCGGCAGACTCCGTTTACGTAATTATGATCAACCGTAGGAAGTATTTTTGCCTCAATAAGTACAACGCCACAGCCAGAATCGTTACATACTACGGCAGAAGTTAATCCCGTTTGTCGGCAAGTAGGTTTAACAGCAGGTGTTAGTTTAAAGGTTTTGTGTTCAAAGGTCGTTATTTTTTCGCTACTAAAATTATATCCACAATAACAAGAGTATTCCACCCATACACGGTATCCCCTTTCACCTTTTTCAAGCACTTCTTCCTGTTTTAAGGCTTGTTTATAAATAAAATCGTGAAAATCATGCTCTGTCTTTTGATTACAACCGTTTACACAAACCTTATAGTGCTCGTTATCATCGTAAGTATAGCTAGGATATTCGTGCTCCTTTTGAGGCACTTCGCCTTCCTCTAAAATAAATCCGCAAACAGAACATTCTATCTGTCTATAACCCGAGTACATACAGGTCGGCTGAGTAATTATTTTTTCTTCTGGAGTATGCTCCCCAACGGGTGCGTACTCTTCACCCGGTTTTACGTCTCCGCAATGTTCACAAATATAATTAGTTTTTCTTCCTATACCGCAATTACCCTCGAATGCAACAACCTCCTTGTAAGCGTGATATTCGCTACTAGCAGGAATAGAAACCCCTAGTTCTTCGTAATCGCAAAGAGCGCAACGTATATTTTGTAATCCACTTTCTATACAAGTAGGTTGCTCAATTATTTCGGTGATATATTCGTGCTCGCCAATTGCTGGGATAGGTAAGTCTACCGTTTCTCCACACTCTTTACACGTACATACCATTAATCCTTCGTTTCCGCAAACGGGCTCTCTTATAATTTCTCCGTCAGAAAAAGAATGCTCTTTTCTTTCAAGTGAAAATTCTGCACTCTTACCGCATTCACATCTAAAAAGAATTATGCCCTCTTCGGCACAAGTAGGCTCTTTTATTATCTCTGCTTCAATCGCGAATATACATTCGTGATCTGAAGACGCACCACCCCCACTTGAAGGCTCACCGCCACAAGCCACTAAAACGCTAGCAAATAAGCTAACGCATAAAGCAACTAATAGAACTTTTAAAAAACTGTTTGTCGTCATTTTTTTTACTCCAAGATTTTTATTATACTACATGCTTTTGTTCGCTTTAACAGCAAAACATACTTTTTAGACTCAACGTAAAACTTAAACTATTTGGTGATAAACTTCTTTGTAGACCAATTTTTTAATTGTTAAAAACTCTTTTTCATCAATCTCTTTGCCATAGGTCATTATTTTTAAAGGCACAGCAGGCAAAGTTTTTGAAAATGCAGGTTGGAAATATTGATATGCGTTAATAAAAAAACCTTGCCTTTTGTAAAATTCTACCCTTCTTTTCTGCAATTCGCTAATCGGTGGTTCTACCTCTAAAAACCAAAGCCCACCGGTAGAGGTCGTCACTTCCTTCAACAGATTACTACCTATTCCTTTCCCGCGATAGTTTGGGTGAACGGCAAAATGTTCTAAAAACTTATAGCTATCAAAATCCCAAACGGCAATAAAAGCAACAATCTTTTCTTTCTCATATTCGCAGTAAATTTTATATCTATCATCTTTAAGCAAAGCCTTTTGTCCGGTAAAGCTTCTTATTTCGCTTTTAGGAAAGCTTTGCTCCATAATGCCGTATATTTCGTTAAAATCTCCACTAAATACCTTCATATTTTTTATTCTTTAATCCTTTTTGTTAAAAAAGTGGCCTATAGGTCGATTATCCGCCCATTTAAAAATAACTTCGACACTTTTAAATTTATTGTACAATAATATTATAGCATATTGCGACGATTAAAGCAAGCGTTATCTTTTTTGTGAAAATCTTTGTTTAATTTTTATAAAATTGGAAAAAATTAAAACGGAGGTAATACACAATGAATTTTAATCCTTTTAAAGAAAAACCCAAAAAGCCCGAAAGCGTTATTATGAGCTGGAATGATATTTTTGTTAAGCCTTACAACAAAAACGAGGTCAGCCCATATACTAAAACGCGAATTATTTTGATGAATGGCACAGAATTTGAAGCAACTTGGTGTAAACACCATTTTAACCGCCACTACCCAGATAACGATGCAAGACGCGCAGTCGCTCTTATTCGCAGAAGCGAACAGCAACAGCAAAAGCTAATTTCCCTTTTAAAGCCCATTGACGAAAGTTTACTTGAAACAACTATCGGTTACGAACAGCTTGCCGTTGACTTAACTGCTTTTTTAGCACAGCGTTCGGTAGACAAAACTGTAAAAATGGCGCTTGATTTTGCACTACTTGAAGACTTTGACCATCTTTACCGCTATGCAAATATGCTAGAAAGCGATATGGGCATTCACGCGGAAAGACTGGTTGGCGGATACACTGAACTTATGCCAGCAAGACCAACTATTGCCCACCACAGACACCCTTACGATACCATAAGACCGCAAATCAATAACAAAACTGCAGATATAGTTACCAAGCTTGACGTTGGAATTATCACTGCTGCAGAACAGCAAACAATGAACTATTATATGAATATAGCTCAATTTTATAACCACCAAAAAGGCCGTGAGCTTTATGCTGAAATTGGGATGGTAGAAGAAGATCACGTTACCCATTACGGTTCTTTGATGGATACGAAAGCTACTATTTTTGAAAATCTTTTAATGCACGAATATACTGAATGCTATCTTTACTACTCTATGTATCACGACGAAAGCGACGAGCAGGTTAAAAAGATTTGGGAAATGCTTTTAGACCAAGAAGTTTCTCACTTACACGCAGCCGTTGAACTTTTAAATAAGTATGAAAATAAATCTTGGGAAGAAGTTATCCCTGGCGGAACATTCCCAGACCTTGTTTCTCTACACGAAAATAAAGAGTACGTCAGAAAGGTGCTAAGTAAAACGGTAACCTTAACCGGCGAAAGAGAAAATTATACCGAGGTCGACACTCTTCCCGAAGACAGCACCTTCTTTAAATATCAAAAGAAGGTAAATTCCAAGCCTGAAGATGAGCGCGGTCACGTAATTATTGAAGATCACATTAAAAAGTTTGGTGAGGATTACCGCCTTCAAGATAAAGAGCATCCAATAAAATGTTTACGCTCTAGAACTGAAGATAATTACGTTCTTGGAACAAAGCCAACAAAATGCGAATAACCGCGTTTTTTAATAAAAAGATAGGCTATAAGTCGATTATCTAATATTTTAGCAAAACAAAAAAGTGCCAAATGCTTGGCACTTTTTTATTTTATTTAGGCGATGTCACAAACAATGGTTGATTTTTTTAAGAGATAAAACTTGTTTTATCAACCGTTTGTTGTGACAGAGCCTTTGTTTAAAGCTGTATAACAAAACATGTTTGTATACATAAAAATAAATTAACCAATATAATAAGGACATAAATTAAATAAGCAACGCCTTTTTCTCTCATATCAAAAAAATAACTTTTTATTGCAAAAATAAGTGATAACGACAAATTATCTTTAAACTCGCGAAGTCTATCCTTTGCAATCTCTCTTGCCGTCGTAAAAGCTCCAGCTATTGAACATGAGAGATGAAAAATAAATCCAATTCCGTGCCCTAGCAGTTTTGCCGTATGGAGGTTTAATAGTTTTCTACTTGGCAAAAACATTTTCATTGGAAAATAAAGCAACACTACAGCTACAATTGGAATTACTATTAGCAAAAAACAAGTGGGAATCATTCCCTTGTACCATATTTTATTTTTACCTTCGTGTTCCATACCCCACCTACATTAAAAAGCCTTCCATAAAAGCGATAAATTTATTATATTTAATCTCTTTAGTTTTTACTTTTTTACTTATATTTATATTCTCACCAACTGAACGATACAAATCGTTTGTAAATTGGCTATCGCAATTTTCTACAAATAAATTTATTTCGTCAAGTTGCTTCATTGCTTTTTTATTAATATTTGTTGAACCTAAAGAAATAACGTTTTCACTTAAAACAAGCTTTGTGTGTACCATTTTGGGCGAAAGATAAACCTCTATGTTATTATTTGTTCGCTTTAGTATTTTCTTTACGGTTTTTAAATTTAAATCACTTTGAAAATTTGCATGCTCGGGAATTAATAACGTTATTTTAACCCCACGGTTATACGCACTTACTATTTCATCCATAAAATCCTTTAATGGGGAAATATAAGCCATAACAATAGTAAGTTCTTTTTTTGCATTCTTTATTATATCAAGATAGGCCTTTCTCATTTCAAAAAGATTGTCTTTTCTTTTTAAGTTTGCAAAAAAACAAGGATATCCCTGCGTGTTTTTACCCTCTATTTTAGCCAAAAAGCGGTCTATAGTTCGATTATCGGCTATTTCAATCATATAATCTTGGTATACGCGACCAATGTAGTCTGCACCATTTTCCTTATCTTCAATATTAATTCCGCCAACAAAAAGTAAGCTATTGTCTATTAAATAATATTTTGAATGGTCTGCCTTAAAGGTCTTTCTTTCGACCTTAATATTGGGATGAGAAAGAATTAAATCTCTTAACTCAACAGCTTTTTGCGCATCTAAAAATTCAACCCTTTTTGTTGAATAGATTGCTTTTAACGTCGCAACCTTAACTCTTTCTGCAAAAGTTGGTTTTTGATGAAAAAAGGAAAGCATGCTCTCTTCTGCAAGTTCTAAAACAAAGCCGTAACGATCTACTGAAATTTCCACCTTTACACCGCGGTTTGCGCTCTCTAACACAGCGTTTGCAATTTTTAGCCCGATATTATCGGCACGCCAAATAAACATATTGATTTTAACGCTTTGCATTTTGAATTGCGCTTAAAATACGCGGAAAGGCTATTTTTCCGCTATCTAACAAGGTTAACCCTGCATTTGTATTTTGATTGTTAAAATCACACAAATTATCCATTTTTCACCACTTGCTTGATATTTTACCATAAAATTGTATAAATTTTCAAGCAAAAGAGCCCATTATTAGAAAATAAGCCAATACTCTTTATCTGTCATTAAAAAACACGCCCGTTATAGGCGTGTTTTATTGTGTTTTGCTATTTTTTTGCGCCCAGCAACTTATAAATTAAATTATAAAGTTGCAACGACTCTTCTTGACTTAAAAGTACGCATTTTGCCATTTCTTTTGGAATTTCCAAGGCTTGCTCTTTAAGTTTATAGCCTAGTGGTGTTAACTCAACTGCTAAATACCTTTGGTCCCGTTCTTCCCTTTTTCTTGCGACATAGCCCTTTTTTTCCAAACCTTTAAGAAGTGGAGTTAGCGTACCTGAATCAAGATAAAGCTTTTCGCCCAAATCTTTAACGTTACAACTGCCGTGTTCCCAAAGAACTAACATTGTTACGTATTGAGTATAAGTAAGATTAAGTTTATCAAGGTGCGGTCTATAAAGTTTTATTACTTCGCGTGAAGCCGCATATAAAGGAAAGCATAGTTGATTTTCAAGTTTCAGAGAATCGTATTTAGTATCAGTCATAACTTTCTTCTCCTTCATTTTTTCTATCAATTATTATATCATAAAGAATTTTAAATTACAACGCTAATAGGTATACATTTTTTAATTTTGTTTACTTTTGACAAGAATTTTAAAGGCAAAAATAAATAATCGCCCCATAAAAGTCGCTCTATAGGTCGATTATCTTAGTTTTTATATTTATTTTATATCGATTTTTTGTTGGTTGCTTTTATATGCAGAAAGTATAAGTCTTATTACTTTACACCCTTCTTTAGCGTCGATTGTAAACCCTTCGCCCGCTATAACGCAGTTATAAAAATCTGCAATTAAGTTTTCGTGTCCAACTCCGTAACAGCTTTTTCCGTATATTTTATCACTTTTTTCAAACTGAATTGTCCTACCGTTAATAACTACCTGATCGCCAATAATTTTAATAATTTCACCGCCCGTATACAATGCTATTTCCACAGGAAAATCGCAGCAACCGCTTGTTGTGGCAAAAAAATTAAAATTACTTTTTCCAAAGTAATTCAAAATAGCGTTATCTTCAACCTCTATTATTCCCTTTAAACGTTGGGTTGAAAGATTTGCACTTACGCTATTTGGCATACCAAGTAGCCATTGCATAAGGTCAAGAGTATGAAGCGCTTGATTCATAAGCACACCACCACCCGCAGTTTCCCATTTACCGCGCCAAGGCGCTGCGTTATAATAGCTTTGATCTCTTTTCCAAACAACCGCACCAAATCCGCCGGTTACCTTTTTATCTTTAATATAATCTTTAACAAAAAGATTCGAAAGGTTGTATCTGTTTTGATGACAGACGCCAAGTATAGCAGAAGAATTTTTTTCCGCCTCTAAAACAGCTTCTATTTCTTCATAGCTTATACAAATAGGCTTTTCGCATAACACGTTGATATTTCTTTTTAACCCTTCTATTATCATTTGCGCGTGCAAATAATGTGGTGTACAAATATGCACAACGTCAGGTTTAACCTCGTCTAGCATGGTTAGGTAATCTTTGTAATGCAAGCTATCGGTATACTTTTCAAGCTTTGTTTCATCCAAATCGCAAACAGCAACAAGATTTCTGCCCTGTGCTTTAACAATTTGTGCGTGCACCTTACCAATAACACCAAGCCCAATTATAGCTGTTTTTAAGTTTTGTTCCTTTTCTATGCTTAACTTTTCCATAATCTGTCTTTAAAAAACTTTTTTATTAAAAGTTGCTTTTGATATAATTTACACTTTGCAAAACTTGACCAAAGGCATCTTCGTAGCCGTCTGCATCATCCTGTTCTACAAAAAAATATTTAACTCCCGCCCTTTTAAGCGCCGGAATAATTTTTTTAAAATCTAAAACTCCGCTTCCAACAGGCGCAAAATTGGGTTTTATTTCAGGTTTGTTATCATCGCCAATTTTGGAGCTGATGCAATAATCCTTTAAATGCGCGCATTCAATTTTTCCACTAAGCTTTTTTATCCAAGCTAAAATATCCGCTCCGCCGTATTGCAGCCAATAGGTATCTACAGTAAAGTTTATATATTCGGCATTTTCAAGCATATATTCCATAACCGTTTTATTATCCATAAGCTTAATAAATTCAAAGTGATGGTGATGATAAAAAAGTTTAAAACCGCGCTTTGCCATTTGCCTGCCTGCCTCGTTTAATAAAGCGACCTTTTCAATAAGTGAATCCTTATTAAAAAAGCATTCAATGGGCATCATACCAAGTCCAATATTTTTACAACCAAAGCTTTCGTGTTCATCCATTAACTTTTGCGTATCGTTAATAATTCGCTCTATTGGAACGTGCGTTAAATAAATTTTTAACCCACTTTTTTTAGCTACCCTTTTTATAATTTCACTATCAAACGGCGCGCCTGAAAACTGTAAATAATCATAACCGCCCTCTTTTAGCTTTTTAGCTGTAGATAAAAATTCTTGTTCTGTTTTTATGTAACTTCTTATTGAAAAAAGATTTAATCCTACTTTCATTTTTTCTCCTTTTTTTATACCGTTTATGTGTAAAAACAATAAAAAGTGTGGCTATAAGTCGATTATCGCAACATTTAATCATTTACTAGTAAATATCAATTACCAAATTTAAAACAGTTTTAGCCTATTTTTCAAAAAAAATTATATTCTTTTCGCCAACCAAGTTTTTAAGTTCGGCAACTAAACCGTTACACTTTCTTACAGAGCCGGCTTTTAAGTACTTACCGCTACGCTTTAAAACAACAGGCATATCACCTGGATAATAAGTGATGGTTTCTAGCACTTCGTCTTCTATATATTGATCGCCATCGGGCAATGTTATACCTAGCCATTCGCGCTTTTGATTTTGAACGGCTTCCTTGGGGGTTTGAGCTACATTTTCCCCTTCATCTAACTGCATTTCTTCAAATTTATCAATAGAGATAGAAGGCTTTTGTCCTTGTCGAATTTGCATTCTACCGGCAACGCTAACAATAGCTTCCGCTCTGATAAGCGGTTTATATTTTTCGTAAGCTTTAGAGAAAAATACACATTCCACACCACCGTAGACGTCTTCAAGCGTAATGGTGCACATACTTGAACCGCTTTTTGTGGTTTTTCTTGCAACAGCAGTTATAATACCACCCATTTCAACGCGCTGACCGTCTTCTATTTCAGTATAGGTACGGTTGCCTTCTTCATCTTCTTCATAATACTGTAAAAGCTCTGTTTTAAAAGAAAATCTTTTAAAAGCATGCATATATTTAGTTAAAGGATGGCCTGTAACGTAAACGCCTAATACTTCACGTTCCTTAGATAGTTTAGCCTTATCGTCGTATTCCATAATATCAGGATAAGTAACGGATAAGGTATTGTATGATGCAAGCGCACCGCCAAATAAGCTCATTTGATTACTTTCACGCTCTTTCGCCATAGTAGATGCGCGATCCATAAGCCCTTCGTAAACGTAAATAAGTTGACTTCTAGTTTTATTAAAGCAGTCAAACGCGCCCGCAAAAATAAGGTTTTCGATAAGACGTTTGTTTAAAACCTTAATATCTGCGCGACTGATAAAATCTTCAAAAGAAGTAAACAAGCCGTTTTCTTCGCGCTCTTTAACAATGCTTTCGATAGCTGCAAGCCCAACGCCCTTAATACCAACCAAACCAAATCGAACGGCATTACCCTGAACGGTAAAGAATGCCTTACTATTATTAATATCTGGCTGTAAAACGCCTATTCCACGCTCTTTTAAGTAGATAACGTATTTAGTTACTTCATCTATCTTATCAATTCTATCGTTTAATACGGCAGCCAAGAATTCGTGAGGATAATACGCTTTAAGATATGCCGTTTGGTAAGCAACAACCGCATAAGCTGCCGCGTGCGACTTGTTAAATGCGTACTGAGCAAAGCCTGCCATTTCGTCAAATATATCTTCAGCAACCTCGGCAGGTACGCCGTTTAATACTGCGCCAGGGGTTTTTACACTACCGTCATCATTTTTCTCGCCGTAAATGAAGATATTCTTCATTCTTGCCATTTCGTCCATATCCTTTTTACCCATTGCTCTACGCATAATATCTGCTTGACCAAAGGTAAAGCCTGCAAGCTTACGAACGATTTCCATAACCTGCTCTTGATAAATAATTACGCCGTGCGTAACGGATAAAATGGGCTTTAACAACTCGTGCTTAAATACCATTGTTTCAGGCTTGGTTTTAAATTGTATATATTTGGGAATAGAATCCATTGGACCGGGACGGAAAAGCGAAATACCAGCTATTACGTCTTCTAGGTTATCTGGGTGAAGCTCACGCATGAACTTTTTCATACCGGGAGATTCTAGCTGGAACACGGCGTCGGTATCACCGCTACAAATTAAGTCGTAAGCCGCCTTATCTGAATAACCAATTTTTGCAAAGTTTACGTCAATGCCCTTATTTTCCTTAATATAAATTAGCGCCTTTTTAATGTCGGTAAGCGTTTTTAATGCCAAGAAGTCCATCTTAAGCATACCCATTTGCTCGTCTACCTTCATATTAAACTGCGTAACTATATCGTCGCCGTTTCTAGCCAAGGGAATGTGATCTGCTAGCACCTTATTACAAATAATTACGCCAGCAGCGTGTTCAGATATATTTCTTGGCATACCTTCAAGCTTCATAGCCATATCGATAACACCTTGAAGTGTTGGATCGCTTTGATAAAGCTCTTTTAGCTCGCGAACGGTAACGTCACCGTCTTTTTTGTGTTTTTTAAGACCTAAAAGCTCTGGAATTGCATGCTTACCATCCATAAGCTTGGTAATTCTATCAACTTCTGCATAAGGCACGCGCATTACTCTTGCAACGTCCTTAATTGCCGCGCGTGAAGCCATTGTACCAAAGGTAATAATTTGCGCAACCTTGTCTCTGCCGTACTTATCGCGTACGTATTCGATAACTTCTTCTCTGCCTTCGGGGTCAAAGTCAACGTCAAAGTCGGGCATACTTACCCTTTCTTTATTTAAAAATCTTTCAAAAATCAAGCTATATTGCAAGGGCTCAACGTCGGTAATACCTATTGAATATGCAATAATAGAGCTAACACCGCTACCACGGCCTGCGCCAACAGGAATTCCGTGTTCGCGCGCATAGTTGATATAATCCCAAACGATAAGGTAATATTCAATATACCCCATGTCTGCAATGGTATTAAGTTCGTAATCAAATCTCTCTTGAATTTCCTCGGTAATTTCGGGGTATTTTTTGCGCAAACCCTCTTCGCCAAGCATCTTTAAATAGTCGTAAGGAGTCATGCCGTTAGGTGGCGTATAACCGGGAACTAAGGAAGCATCACGTTCAGGAACACCCTTTTTATTAAGTTTTATGCAGTTACCGCTACATTTTTCAGCGATTTCAAGTGTTACGTCTAAAACCTCCGGCATATTTGGGAAGAGTTTTTCCATTTCTTCACGGCTCTTTAAATAAAATTCCGAAGTTTCAAACTTCATGTGTCTTGGATCGTCTAAGGTTGTTTGAGTGTTAATGCACATCATTACTTCTTGCATAAGCGCATCTTCCTTGCTAAGGTAATGCACGTCGTTTGTTGCAACAAGCTTTATTCCCGTTTCCTTGCTTAATTTAACAAGTAATGGGTTAATTTTTAACTGTTCATCTATAAGATGATTTTGTATTTCAATATAATAATCTTCGCCAAAAAGCTCTTTCATTTCTAGCGCGTGGGCTTTTGCATCTTCGTAGCGGTCATTAAGCAATAATTGAGCAACTCTACCTGCCAAGCAACCAGATAAACAAACTAGGCCCTCTGCATACTGAGCTAACGTTTTATAATCTGAACGGGGTTTATAATAAAAACCGTCAATATATGCATCTGAAACAAGCTTTATAAGGTTTTTATAGCCGATATCATTTTTGCACAACAAAACAAGATGCTCGTAAGCATTATTGCGCGCATCTTTTTTCGTCATATCGTTGCACATATAAAGCTCGCAACCGATAATAGCCTTTAGTCCAGCTTTAAAAGCCGCCTCTGCAAAATATACTACGCCGTACATATTACCGTGGTCTGTTATTGCAACCGCAGACTGACCCTGCTCCTTTGCAATCTTAAAGATCTCGTCGATTTTGGTTGCGCCGTCTAGCAAGCTATATTCCGTATGAAGATGTAAATGAACAAAATCCTTCATTTTTACCTCTCTTATAAAACTAATGTGTGTTAGCAAAGCCTTTAAATAAGCAAATCTTTTAAAAATTAACAATTTTTAAGGTGCGCATACTTCGCCATTATAACAGTATATAATTAGTATAACATACGCGCGTTAAATTTTCAAGTATAACCGCCTTTTTTAATTAAAATGAATAAAAAAAAGCGACGGCAGTTTTTGCCGTCGCAATTATATTTTATTTAAAACTATGTTATTTTATTCTGCGCAACCTGTGAATGCGTTATCTGCAATTTCTGCGCCTGCTTTAATCGTGCTGTCTGCAACCTTTAATGAAGAACAGTTATAGAATGCAGCGTCACCGATAACTGCTACGTTATCAAGCTTAACTTTAGTAATAGCAGTACAGCCGTAGAATGCTTTTTCGTAAACGTTTACAGCAGGAACAACAAGAGTTGTTGCTTTGCCGTAACCAAGTCTTGTACAACCGCTAAATGCTTCTTGGAAGATAGTATTTAAAGAAGCAGGGAAAGCAAAGTTAATAAGGCTTGTGCAACCAGAGAATGCACTCTTACCGATTTCAGTAACGCTATCTGGAAGATTTACAGTATAAAGACCTGTACAACCTGCAAAAGCGTTTCTACCAACCTTATTAATTCCGTTAACAGTAACGGTTTGTAATGTCGTAACACCGCTAAATGCGTATTCAACAAGAGCTGAACCATCTGCATAATTAACAACAACTTCCTTTAAAGCGTTGGGTACGTAGTATGTTGCACTGCCAGAATTGTTATATGCTGCAGTTACAGAAGTGCAATCAGCACTTTCACTTGTACCAAAAAGATATGCAAAGGTTTTTGCTGTATTAACAGCGCCTGTTGCCTTTTGACCAACAAAAGGAATTTCCATCTTTGTAAGGTTTGTACAGCCTGCAAATGCAGAGATACCGATTTCAACAACTGAAGAGTGAATGTTTACGCTACCAATAAAAAGTTGGTTAATAAATGCAGCACTTGCAATTTTAATGCCAGCGTACTTTCTTTCAGCAATATCAATAACTTCTGTTTTTAAAGCGTTATTTTCGTATTGAACTTCGTTTTTATTGTAAACGGGAACTTCAACCTTTCCGTCTTTACCAATTTCAACGTCTACGGGCTTAAAATCTTTTGTGCCGATTTCATACTTAATGCTGTCTGAAAGGAAAAGACCTGTAATAACAAGATATTCTTTTTCAGCATCAGTTTCTTCGTCGTACACAGTTTCTTCATCATAAGTGAAAGCCCAACCGGTCTTAGAAGTGTCTAGTGTGGTTTCGCCATCATCTTCCTTGTCGCATGCCGAAACAGCAAAAACGCAAGTAAGAGCGAGCATCATAGCAAGTAGTTTCTTTAATAATTTCATAAATATCTCCTAAAAAGAGCATAGTTAAAGTAGCATTTGATAAAATACTTCGTATATTGTAACAAATTAATATTCGTTTGTCAACAATTTTTTTAGCATTATTACCATATAAAATAACATTTTGTCGCTTTTTGAAACAAATCAACCTACTGTTTGACTTTTTTAATTGTTTAAGTGAAAAAGCAACGTTTTTTCACCTTAAAAAGCGAACAAAACAAAAGAGCAAAACACCTTCGCTCATCTTTTTTATTTACAACCGCTACAGGTTGCGCAATTACCCGTACAGTTACCGCCGTTCTTTGCCCCGGTTGCCCCATACATTTTTCCACTATATACCCTTTGCATTTCTGCCCCACAGTTTTTGCAAATGGGCAAACTCTTTTCGTTTTTTAAAAGCATTTCTGTTTTTTGATTGCATTTAGGACAGTAAAATTCAAAAACGGGCATAATTTTCTCCAAAAATAAGGCTATAGGTCGATTAAAGCGACTTTTATGTTTTTAATATGCCCTTATTATACCACTAAAAAATAAATTAATCAAGCGTTGCGTCGCCACCTTGACAAACAATTTCTTCAAAGTTCTTTTTAACTTCCCTTTTGTGCTTTACTGCCTTTAAAAAATCTTGCTCGGTAATATGCGAAAGTCCATTACTTTTATACAGTTTTTTAATAGCCTTAAACATATCTTCCCCACCTTTATCAATTTTATAAAATAATAAAAAACCCTTGTAATAGGCATTTATAACGTATTCAATCTCAGTAAATTGATTAAGCGGTTTTTTCATTACCCCATCATAACTTAATCCCTGTTTTTTTAAGCTTTGCTTAAAAGCACTAACAAACGCATTGCAGTAAATGGCTCTTGTATTTAAAACTCCTGCCCTTTTTTCTTCAAAAAAGCAAGCGGTTAAAAACTCGGTTATTCCCTCGTCAAAATAACCGCTTTGATATTCATTCACTGAAATAGTAATTGGAAAAATTTGATGACACACCTCGTGGATAATAGCATAAAGATAAGCTCTTGCGCTCTCGCTTTCTCCGACTACGCAAAAAGCAGGATATTCCATACCACCGCTTTGATATGCGGACTGCGCAACGGTAAGGTTTTTATACGGATAGGAAAAACAGTTCTTTTCTAAAAAGGCTAAGCAGTTTGCAATCTCTTCCGCATTTTGTTCGGCATTTGAATCGTTATAATAAAAATAACTTATTCTTTTTCCGTTATAATTTTTACAAATAACGTGATAATTATCACTAAAAGACAAAGCAAAGGTCTTTGCATTATCAATTTGATATAAATAGGTGGTTTCTTCCCCGCTTACCGAAATACCCCTTGGCTCGCCACCCGTTGCAACACTCATAACCGATGGCAAGGTGATTTCTACCGTGTAATTTGCAAAATCACTATAAAAGGGATCTCCAAAATCAGTAAAAGGCAAAAGCTGATAATCCCCATTTTCACAAACACAGGCAATCGGATAAAAATATGCTAGATTTACAACGTTATTACTTTTACCGTGTCTACTTAAAGATTGTGGAACTGCCGTAATAAATTCAAAATCTATTTGGATATTTTCACCCTTTTTACAATTCTCTAAATCAACTGTTAAGAACTGGGCGTTATCGCCAAAAATTTGCCAATCTACTTCTTTTTCGTTATTTTTAATACTGTTAATAGTTATACCTTGCCCATCTTCCTTATAAGCGTTTGGATAAAGGTTAAAAATAAGCTCACCATCTTTTTTTAACTCGCAAGCATACTGCATTTTACAAATTAAAAGATCATTTTTGTACTCCAATTTAATAAAATAGCTGTCTATAGGTCGATTATCGACACATCCAGCACCAAATAAAGAAGAAAACAAAAGAATAAACGCACATAAAAAACCAACTAATTTTTTCATAAAAAAACTTACAGCATACCTTAAATAAAGTATACTGTAAGATTCTACAATTTATTACTTTTCACTAACCTGTAAATATTTATAGGGAGAAATTTTTTGTCCGTTTTCCCACACCTCAAAGTGAAGATGAGGTCCATCTTTATATTCTTGTCTGTTATTATCGGTTACGTAACCAATAACGAAGCCTTGCGAAACGGTTGCGCCCTGAGCCAATCCCTCGACCGCATCTATACTGTTATACACGCTTTTTAAATTATTGCCGTGATCTATCGTAACCGTTGTTCCTGTAAGATAAGAGGTTGTAATACTTTCAACCGTACCTGCATAAACGGCTTTTACGGCAGAACCGTATTCTGCACTAAAATCTATAGCTAAGTGCCCGGTATAAACGTTTAACGTTTTATTATATACTAGCGAAACCGCGGTGTAATCACAGCTAACGGTTGCATTATCTACCGGAATAATAAAGCTTACAACTGTTTGAGTGGGTTTATCGTCGGGCTCTTCAACAGGTGGATTACTAGGCTTGTCCTCACCTGGGGAAGAAGACTCTGGCAAAATAATAGAGGAATCGCCACTTGGCTTTTGCACCTGATTATTACCTGAATCTAATATTGTAGGGGTATTATCGTTGCGTATATACATAGCCACAGACACCGCCACGATTGCTAAAAGTATAAACGCAAGCACTAAATAATACATATTTTTTCTTAAAAAACTATTTTTTGCTTTTTGTTTGTTTTCCATTTTTAAAATTACCTCCTGTTTTGTATGTAAGTTATTGCCATAAAATTTTGTTTTTATTCAGCAATAAAAAATATTGCAAATTTAAAGTTTAATAAGAGCCAAAAATTAACGGAGAGCCAATAGTTATTCCATTTTTAGATACTGAAACTTGTAAATTTACACGATTATTATTTACAACACAGTAAAAAGGAATTTGTTTTGAGTAATAATAACGGCTAACACCCCATTCACCACTTTCTTCAAAAACAAAAAAACCCTTTTTTTCGCTTACACTTTTTTCAACCTCTCTAACACAAAAGCTCTTACCGTAAAGGCTAAAATCCAAAAAAAGACTTTGCCCCTGAACGGCAAGGCAAAAGGGTTTTTTAATAGAGCTTACTGCTCCGGTATAAATTTGGCAACTGCTCGACTTAGAATATTTATAATATGTATACACCCCATAATCGCAATCAAATAAGGGTTTTTGCATTTGCTTTAAGCAAACTATGGATACTGACGTTATAAAAATCAGCGCAAAAGATAAAAGCGCTTGAAAAAACCTATTCATAACAATTCTCCTTTTTGTAAGCATTATTGACAAACTGCAAAAAAAATATACCGTAAAATTTATTTACTTTTTTATTTTTTAATAAAACAGAACTTGCTTTTTAAAGTTTGGTGTTATATACTATTTACTGTAAATTTTTTTATAGGTTTTATGTAAGACTATGGCAAAAAACGTAGATATGACAATAGGCTCGCCCTTTAAAAAAATATTTTTATTTGCTCTGCCACTTGCTATAAGCTACCTCTTGCAAACCTTTTATTCTTTAGGTGACACTTTAATCGTATCCCTTTCACGCGGGGAGGACGCTGTTACCGGAATAAACGTTACAAGCTCTATGTTCTTTCTTGTAAACGGGTTTGCACAAGGACTTTCTGCAGGTTTTGGTATAGTATTAAGCCAATACGTGGGTGCAAAAAACGAACAACGTATGCGAAAAAGCGTTGCAACCTCAATAATGCTTACAATAGTTTTTTCGTTATTTTTAACAGCTGTTTTCGTGGTATGCGCACCAACTATTTTAAAACTAATGAAAACCAACGAGCAATATTTTGAGTATGCCAAAACTTACATTCAGGCAATTTTTTCGGGCATAATTTTTACTTCGCTTTACAACCTTTCTTCTCAAATTATGCGTGCTATGGGTGATGGTAAAACACCCCTTGTAATTTTAATTTTTTGCGCGACGTTAAACCTTCTTTTAAACAGCTTGCTTTTTATAACCGATTTACCGGCTAGCTGGGCAGGTTGGGCAACAATTATCTCCCAAGCGCTATCTGCGGTTATTGGATTTTTAGTAATCTTTAAAAAATATAACCTTCTTAGGGTTAAGAAAGAGGATTTCTCCATAGAGGCCAATTTTATTAAAAAGCATTTAGCAACGGGGCTTCCTATGGCATTTCAAACGACCATTACAGCTATCAGCTGTATGGTTCAGCAGTATGCTTTCAACGGACTACCGGACCCTGCTTTTGCAATGGCACAAGGCACGGCAAGTAAAATAGACAACTTGTTTAACTCCGTTTTATTCGGTAGCGCAGTTGCAATGGCTGTTTATTGCGGCCAAAACTACGGTGCAAACAAATTAGACCGTATAAAATCGGGTGTAAAATATTCCTACTTAATAGGTTTAATTTTTACCTCTTTTAGTATGCTACTAAACTTCACTCTTTGTCGTTCTTTATCTAAAATATTACTAATAGGCGCTGATGATAGAGTTCACGATTTAATATTTGATTATATTGCAATCCAGTCAATCTTTTATTACGCTTTATGTATGCTTTTATACGTACGCGAAAGCTTACAAGGTCTTGGCAAATCCTCCCTTACTGTAATAGGTGGAATATGCGAGCTCTTTATGCGTTGCTTTGCATGCTTCGTTTTAGCAAAACACTTTAGCTATCTTGGCGCATGCTTTTCAAACGCCTTGGCTTGGATTGGCGGTATGGCGTGCTTTATTATTTGCTATAAGATTTCAATTTTTAAAATGCAAAAACGCGCAAAATACGGCAGTATCTTTTCTGTTTAGTATTATTTTTATAAAAAAGCCCCCCTATAGGTCGATTATCAATACTTTAAATAACTAAAAAACAGAACGGTAGCTTACCTTTTTAAGCATCGTTCTGTTTTTAATTTGCTTTAATCTATATAATTTACTCCATCGCGCGGTTTATACGTATCACATCTAAGCTTTACCGTTTTTATCAAAACCCCATCTTTATACACTTGCAAATATCCTTCACTTTTAAGTCCGTCCTTTTTGATTAAATCAACCTCACTTCCATCCCGTCTTTTTTCAGTTACTGTTTTTCCCTCTATAATTTCAGTTACCGTTGAAACAAGCCAATAGTCATATTCGTTTTTTACGCCAAAAATAGTAAAACTAACCCGTTCGCCGTCGGCACTGCCCAAAATATATATTGGCGAATTAGTATTATTTTCAAACTTTAAATCACTTGTATAATCGCTAACCATTGCATCAAATGAAGGCTGAACGTAGTCAACAGCTAAAGAGTGATTATGACTTTCTTTAACTGTAAGCCCTGCAAGCAATACCGCATTATACAGCGTTGTAGAAACTTGACAAACACCACCCCCAACCCCATCTATAAATTTACCGTCTTGAATAACCTTTGCAGTTAAAAAACCGCGCTCTTCTTCACGTTTACCTACCGTTTGATTAAACGAAAAGGTCTCGCCGGGGTCGATTATCGCACCAGATAGGTAAGAAACAGCAAGCGCAATGTTGTGCTTGCGTTCCTTTGAAGAATATTGATATTCGGTACAAAAATAAGACTTTTTTACCGTCTGTTTTTTCAACTCTTCAATCGTTATTTTCGCATCTACCTTCTCACTTGTTAAAACAACTTTATTTTTTCCACTGTGTAGCGCATGCTCTATTTTAGCAATCGCTTTTTGCTTATCTATAATTCTACCGGATTTTTGCTTATAATAAGTAAAAATGTTTTTGCCAGCGGGCGTAAAATCCACCCTTGCATCTGTAGGGCTAATTTTGTTGTCTGCAATAATCCTATCCACTATTTGCTCTTCCCCTAATAGAGTAGCTCCGTCTAAGCCGTAGCTAATTTCAGGATAATAAAAAATATATTCTTTTCCGTCCGCAACAATAGTAAATTTCGAAAAAAAGGCGTTAGCATTTACTAACTTACCGCAAAAAAGGGTAAAACTAATGCAAGCAATAAAAAAAAGGGCAATAATTTTAAACACTTTTCCTTTCATAATTTTATTATGAATATTTTACTTTTTTATATGTGTTTGTCCCCTTTTTTATCTGTTTTTTACATTTTTAAAGCAAAAAACCTCTTTGTTTTTGATTTTTTTAAGCCTAAATAATCAAAAATCTCTTGTTTTTATCTACATTTTTGCGTTTGCTTTTTTTTAATAGCCTTTGCATCAGTAATTGACTTTGCAATAAAAATAAGTTATACTTGTTAATAGTAATTATATAGGAGGTAAACACATGTCTAACATTTGGCACGATATTTCCCCCAAAAGAATAACCCCCGAGGATTTTATTTGCGTTATAGAAATATCTAAGGGAAGCAAAAAAAAATACGAGCTTGATAAAGAAACGGGGTATATTATTTTAGATAGAATTTTGTACACTTCAACCCATTACCCTGCAAACTACGGCTTTATACCCAGAACGTTTGGCGATGACGGTGACCCACTTGACGTACTTTTGATTTGTGCAGAACCTCTTGAACCAATGAGCTTAGTTCGCGCTTACCCCATAGGCGTTATTACAATGATAGATAACGGCCATAATGACGAAAAAATTATAGCTATTCCCTTTGATGACCCTAACTATAATCAATATAAAAACATAGACGAGCTGCCCATTCACTTATTTGAAGAAATGCGCCATTTCTTTACCGTTTATAAAAGCCTTGAACACAAAGATACAGCGGTAGACGAAGTGAGCCCCAAAGAAAACGCAGTAAAGATTATTGCCGAAGCAATAGACAGTTATATTGAAAAATTTTGTAAATAACGGCAACTATGAGATAAAATTTACTTAAATATGCGCGCACTAATGGTTTTATAAAAAACCGAGGTTTTATATGGATGATTTTAGTATTTTTAATGTACTTTCTTTAATTGGCGGGCTTTGTTTATTCCTATTTGGTATGAACGTTATGAGCGACGCCTTAGAAAGACGAGCGGGCAACGGTCTTAAAGCACTTCTTGGTAAACTTACCAAAAGCAAAACCAAGGGCTTTTTTACCGGGCTTGGCGTAACAGCTGTTGTACAAAGTTCTTCTGCAACAACCGTTATGGTCGTAGGCTTTGTTAACTCTGGTATTATGACCTTAAAGCAAGCCATAAACGTAATTATGGGCGCAAACGTTGGAACGACGGTAACAGCTTGGGTTTTGTCTTTAGGCGGAATATCTAGTGAAAATATATTCGTTCAACTGCTAAAACCCACGTCATTTACCCCAATTCTTGCTCTTGTTGGAATAATAATGATTATGTTTTCAAAATCAAGCAAGAAAAAGGATACGGGCACAATACTTTTAGGCTTTGCGACCTT
>JAFQBR010000250.1 GCA_017399665.1 Clostridia bacterium
GTATTCAGTCCAATTAACCGTTTACACTGTACTTTAACTGAAATTTGCACTAAAGAACCTTGGGCGTATGGAAACGGTGCGGGTGAAATTGCTAAAAACTGGTTAAGATTACGCCACGCCTTAGTTCCATATATTTATACGGCATCATACCTTACAAATACACAAGGTAAGGCATTAGTAGAGCCGTTATATAACGAATGGAAGGTAAAAGAAGCATACGAATATAAGAAGGAATATCTTTTTGGCAGTCAATTATTAGTTGCTCCCGTAACTGCTCCTGCAGACAAAAGCGGTATGGCGGTCGTTGACGCATGGCTACCCGAGGGAAAATGGACTGATATTTTTACAGGGCAAGTTTATAAAGCTAAAAAGGGCGGAAGAAAAATTAAATTCCACCGCGAGCTTGAAAGTATTCCCGTGCTTATAAAAGAGGGCGGTATTTTACCTCTCTCTCTAGAAGAGGGCAACGGCTGTCCTAACCCTGAAAAAATGAAGATTGACGTGTATAGCGGAAATGGCGAATATACATTATACGAGGACGCCTTAGAGGAAAATAGAGAAGGAGAGTTATTTACAAACTTTAAAACCGTTAAAGGCAAATCTAAGGGGGCAACCGTTCAAAAACTTACTATTACAACCAAGGGGGATTACAGCGTTTCTCCCTTAAAGCGTTTATTTAAAATTCGCTTTAAAGATATACCGGATGGCGAGGTAAGTTTAAGGATAAACGGCGTTAATCAACCTATAGAACAGCTTTTAATAGATTGTGCAGGTATTGATTTAGTGATTGAGGGCGGTAAAAAGTATGAAATTTCTGTTAGATATACCCCTCAAAACGAAATGCAAACATTAATTAAACATGCGTTAAAAATACTTATTAAGGCTACCGGCGAAACAAAAGATAAAAATGCTTTTTGGGGTGAGCTTTGCAAAGTTCAAACAAAGAGGGATTATATTAAAGTTATTAATTCAACAAAACTTATTTCAAGAAGAACAAAAGCTTGTTTAAAAGAAATATTATAACTATTTTGTTAAAAAATATAATAAAAGTTATAAACAAAAACAGGACTTATTACAAGTCCTGTTTTTAATTTTAACCTATTATGTTATAAATTTTTTGCAAAAGATAAAATACTTTCAATCAAAGCGTCAGAATAGCTTTCAATTTCAACCCTAAAACCCTGCGAAGTGGTTTTTACGTCGCGAAAGTCAAACGGGTAAAAGGCAATATTTGATTTTTGCGCACAAAGCTTATCCGTAAAGTTATCGCCTAAAAATAAGCTTTTGCTTCTGTCTGCATCAAAATCTTTAATTGCACGCTCTAAAAGTAGATTGCCCGGTTTTCTGCAAGAGCATTTTACCTTATACTCGCCAACCCCGTCTTTTTCGTTATGAGGGCAGTAGTAAACACCGTCTATTCTTGCTCCATTTTGTTGTAAAAGTGCGTCTATATGGCGATTAACGGCATTTACGTCCTTATCTGTATAAAGCCCCATGCCTATTCCGCCTTGGTTTGTAATAACAACTATTTTATAGCCAAGCTCGCAAAATGACGCAAGCAATTTTTCCACCCCGGGAATAAGTTGAATATGCTCTATTTTATAGTTGTATCCACTATTGAATTTATTAATTGTTCCGTCGCGGTCAACAAAAAGACATTTGTTCATATTTATTCCTTAGGTTCTTCTTTTTTCTGTTGTAAATTATCGTCAAGGGCTGTTTCTTCACTTTGTTCAACTGTTTCGCCTTGATCAGCATTTTCAATAGGTAAAGAGATGTCGCTTTGCTCTTTGTTGCAATCTTGAATTGATTGAGCTTGTGTCTGCGCTAATTCTTCTTCGCTAATAAGTTTTTCTGTATCTAGGCTTTTTTCTTGACTAGTAGTTGCTGGCTCTTCTTGAGTTTTAAAATCAAGTTCGTGAATACCTATTTGGTTTTCTGAATGATGGGGCTCATCTACTTGATGTGTTTCTGAGGCTTTGTCATCATTTTCAGTTGGGTTGTGCATAGCCTCCATACCTAAAACTTCTCCAATAGTTATTTGGTGTGGTTCGTTAGTATGGTCTACGTGCTCAATTTTTTCTTCAGTAATAGTAACGGTACTCTTTGATTGAATAACTGCGGTAAATTCTGCAACCGTCTCTACGTTATCGTAGGTGATTTCAATTTCTTCAGCAGTAAGTTCTTCAATTTCCGGCTCTAATGTAGCTTCTGCAACAGATAACGGCACAGCGGTATCTATATCGTCTTCAGCAGTAGCAACCGTTGGGGGAATTGGGGAGTAAGGTTCAAGCTCGTCTTCTGGCTCAATAATGACTGGGTGCACCTTTTCTTTCTTATCTTCGGTAACAATTTTCTTTGTGAATTTAGCAATTTGTTGTGAAATAATAAGAATAAGACCAAAAATAATGAATGAATAATAACTGAATATACGCCAAGCAAGCATACCCCAAAACACCGTACCGCCAGATAGGTAATTGTCGAATATCGAACGGAAAGAAAGTTCCGCACCGCCAGAGCTGCCTGGTGTGGGAAGAAGGGTAATTGATGCGTAGCAAATAACGCAGTAGGTAAACATTTCGTTCCATGCAACGTTGTGATTGCCACTTAAGTGAATGGTAACGAAGGGTAGAGAGTAAAATGTTAAATAATAGAATATAGAGCAAAGGAATGCAACTATAATAGAGATTTTTGACTTTTTAAGGAAGTAGTTTATGCAGTCGGCATATTCAATAAAGCTACCTGTCATTTTCTTAACAAAGGCGTCTTTATCCTTTATTAAGTGTAGTTTTTTAGCGATAAACGCAACGCCTCTTGCAACAGCAGAACTAAATTTTGGCATTAACGCGAACATTATTATAGCTGCTGGAATAGTTAAGTTAGTAACTAAACCGATAACACATAAAATCTTAATAAATAGTGAAACGTCGCCAAAGCCGTTAATTAAAATTGCAAAAAGCGAAACGAAAAAGTATGCTATTTTGTTTAGTGAATAAGATACAAGTGGGACGCCTGAGGCTATACCAATGGGCAGCCCCTTCTTTCTTAAATAGTAAATTTCAAACGGTTGACCGCCTGCACCAAGAGGAGTGATACTATCGTAATATTTTGTGATAATAACAGCGTTTAAGCTGGTTAAGGGCAGGTTCTTCTTTAAAGTAGTCTTTAAAAGTAAAAATCTTTTTAAAGATTCAAAAGAAAGGCAAAGCGCAATAAGCGTGATAGCCGCAATACCCCAAACCCAGTTTTCCATAAACGTTCCCCAAACCTTAGAGATGTTTATGGGATGCTCGTCGCCAATAAATTCCATTATGGCGGTAAGCAAAATAGCAAGTATATTTACCGCTATAAAAAGCAAGGCAATAAGCCATTTTTTGCTTGCATTTTTAGTCTTTAAAGGCTCTGTTGAAGCAGGCGCTATTTTTTTAAGCTCTTCTTCGTTTTTTTCTGCCTCGCCAGAAATATTCATAGGCTTTCTTTCCATTACGGGAACGTCTATCTGTTCTTCTTCAAGCAATTTCTCGTTTGAATTTATTTTATCTTCTAGCTTTTCCAATTTGCGCCTCCTTCCCACCTGTTAAAGGCAGTTACTTTTTAAAACGATAACTTATTTTATAAGCTTTCTACCTTAACGGTTATTTTTGCAGCTATACCTGCCATAAGTTTAATTTCTACGTTGTAGTGACCAAGGCTTTTAATTGGTTCGCTAAGAATAATCATTCTTTTTTCAACGCCGTAGCCTTGTTCGTTTAAGCTGTTTGCGATTTCTTGTGAGGTTACGCTACCAAAAATTCTGCCTTTTTCGCCTGCTTTAACCTTGCAAACAATAACGTTTTTATTAAGTCTTGCTGCAAGCTCGCGAAGGCGTTTTTCTTCTTCCTTGCGGTGGAATTCTTGCGCTTCGTTTTTAATGCGAAGGCTGTTTACCTCAACGGCAGTTGCTTCTTTAGCAAGCCCTTTTTTAATAAGCATATTGCGTGCGTATCCGTCACTAACTTCGTGAATTTCACCCTTTTTGCCGGTGCCTTTAACGTCTTGTAAAAGTATAACTTTCATAATTCTCCTAAAATAAAAGAAAAAAATATATTTTTCGGTTATTTAAAATTTGCCCAAAATTAGGCATTATAGTATTCATATAATATTTTATATTATAAACGCTAAAATGTCAATAAAAATCAGTAAAAAATTTTTAAAGATTTTGGTGAAAAAAGGCTTTCACAAAAGGGGTGTTTAAAATATTAAAATAATTTTTTTTAGGGCGCATATTTTATTTGTATTTTGCAAATAATAAGGATTGCGAACAACTTTCGCTAAAGGAGATATATAATGAATAATTGTTGTACTCACAAAATTGACTGTAACGTAGAAACCTGTTGTTATAACGAAAACGGCCTTGCCTGCAGTAAAGACTGTATTAACGTGTGCGCTTGCGACGGTGGCACTTGCTGCGCAAGCTACAAAAACAGAGAAATGTGTAAATAAAAAAGGCAAAAAATTATAAAAAACTTGATAAACAAAAAAAGCGAAAAGAAAAATCTTTTCGCTTTTTATTATGCGTTAATCGACTTATAGGCATACTTTTTAAAAAACAAATAGCACTTAATGGGTAAAAGTCGTTATTCTTCTTCGTGAGTACCGTCGTTTAAATAAAGAATACCAAGGCAGTTTTCACCGCAATGGCTTGTGATAGTTCCGCCTGCGTTTGTTACCATAATATTTTTAAAGCCGTGCTCTTTTAAAATTGTTTTAACACTTTCAATTTGTTCTTCGCTTGCAGTTGTTGACGTAATAAATATTTCAGAAAGGTCAGGGTTGTTAAAGGTAGCTAAGGTGTCGTTAACGTAGCTTACAATACATCTATCCATATTTCCGCGATATTTATTAGCGGGACCCATTTTGCCGTCCTTTACTAGAATTTGAATGCGTAGCTTTAAAAGGTTTGCGCCAAAAAGTGAAAGGGCAGAGCATCTTCCGCCTTTATGCAGATAGTCAAGTCTTGCCAAAACAAAGCTAACTTGTAGGTGGGGGATACGAGCTTCACATTTTTCAACAATAGTTTTAGCATCTAATCCTTCTTTAATAAGCTTTGATGCGTAAATTGCAAGTAGAGCAATACCGGTAGATAGCGTTCTTGTGTCAATTACAAAAACGTTATCGTAATCTTGTGCACAGGTTTTAGCGTTATGGCAAGCAACTGAAATTTCAGATGAAAGTGAAAAATGTATAACAGCGTCGTAATCTTTTAAAAGATTATCAAAATGTTCTTTGTATTGGAATTGGTTAACAGCGCTGGTCTTTGGTAAAACACCGGTTTTGTTAACGTATTCAATAATTTCGGGTACGGGAACTTCACCGTCTAGCTTAGCCTCGTCGCCAAGTAGAATGGTAAATGGGGTTGTGTGAATATCGTATTTTTGAAGTAGCTCAATTGGTAAATCAATAGTGCTTTCTGCAGATAATGCAATTTTCATATAATTCTCCTAAGGGTGTTTGTTATTGAGTTTAACCGTTTATATTTTAATATAAAATGCAAGAAATTGCAAGTAAAATTGACTTTGCTTGTGTAAACAGAAAAACTAACGTGTGTATTTTTTTGCGGTAGAGTGCGTTTTTTCTTACTCTACTAACAGTAGAAGAGCAGTTAATCGCGTTATACGCTTGCTTTTTTTAAAAACTTATGATATAATAAAAACATGGATTTAAAGCTTATATTTGCAAAAAACTTGGTGGCTTTGCGAAAAAACGCGGGGCTTACACAAAGTGAACTTGCAGAAAAACTTAATTATTCAGATAAAGCGATATCTAAATGGGAGCGCGGTGAATCTTTTCCGGACGTAGAAACGGTTAAAAGAATAGCCGACCTTTACGACGTTTCTATCGACGCCCTTTTAAAAGAGCAAATGGACATTACAAGAAAGATTAGAAAAAGCGCTTTAACCTACGGGCAAAAGCTACTTATCACTCTTATTTCTGTAGTTCTTGTTTGGGCGGTTGCAACCGTTGTATATTCTCTTCTTTGTTGGATAGAGGTAGACGCCGTTCAAGCATCTTACTGCTTTATTATTGCTTTGCCTGCAACCTTTATTGTTGCCATTATATTTAATAGTAAATGGGGTTTTTTATGGCTTAACGGTTTGCTTTCTTCAGCCCTTCTTTGGACAGTGGCTCTTTGCGTGTATTTGCCTGTAAACCTAAGTTATAAATGGCTTTGCTTTATTGTTCCAATTCCATTGCAAATAGCATTACTCTTCTTCTACGGCTTAAAAATACTTAATTTAACCATAAGCAAAAAGAGAAGTGAAGACGAGATTGAAGAGTAATATTATACGTTATTTTTATTACTTTATGCTTTAATTTTAATGCGGTGAGTTTTTTTATTACCGCATTTTTATATGCCCTTTAATTAGTCTCACATTTATAAAAAGTGCGCCTATATGCTTGTAAACTCACCTTTAATACAAAAAGCCCCGCTAATTTTAGCGGGGCTTTAACTTGTTTATTTAATTATTTTACAAGAACTTTTTTAAGTTTTGCAAAACGGGGTAGACCGTCTTCTAAGGGTGCTTTGCAATCGCCTTGAATTAGGGGAAGAGCATATTTAACGAATTCATCTGAAACGTAAGTGCCGTTATTGATGATCCATTCTTGAGGAACAGTCTTTTCTGTGTTTGCAGCAAGTTCAAGGGGTAATAGCTTATATTCGCATTTGTATTCTGCACCGGGTTGACGTTCGTAACAAACCATCTTGTCTGTTTCGCCGTTAACTGCAGCTTTAACAGCAGCGCGACCAGCAGCAAATGTTTCTTCAACGTCCACCTTAGAAGCAAGGTGAGCGCCACATCTTTGCATAAGGCTAAGTTCAATACCACGTGTCTTGTAACCGGTTTTTTCTTTTAATAGGTTAGCAAGTGTTGCAGCAACACCACCAAGTTGAGCGTGACCAAAGCTATCGCGACCAACGCTACCAACAAGTTCAACAATAAGCTTACCGTCTTTATCGCGGATACCTTCAGATACTACTGCGATACATTTGCCGTTGTTCTTAGCGCAAACTGCTTTAACGTCTTCAACAAAACGGTCAATGTCAAATGCTGTTTCAGGAAGATAAATAAGGTCAGCGCCAAGTCCCTTGTGTCCTGCAAGTGCAGCGGCAGCAGTAAGCCAACCAGCATTTCTACCCATAGCTTCAATAACACAAATCATTGGGGTATCGTAAACCTTAGCGTCAAGGTTAACTTCCATAACGGTTGTTGCAATATATTTTGCAGCAGAAGCATAACCGGGGCAGTGGTCTGTGCCGTAAAGGTCGTTATCAATGGTTTTGGGAACGCCGATTACGTTGCAATCCCAACCAGATTTAGCCATATACTTAGAAATCTTGTTACATGTATCCATACTGTCGTTACCGCCGTTGTAGAAGAAGTAACGAATGTTGTATTTTTTGAATACTTCAACAATTCTCTTATAATCGGTGTCGTCAACAGCAGCGTCTTTAAGTTTATAACGAACAGAGCCTAATGCAGAAGATGGTGTGTACTTTAAAAGTTCAAGTTCAGCCATATCTTCTTTGCCGATATCGTAAAATTCTTCGTGAAGAACGCCTCTGATACCGTGTGCAGCGCCGTAAACTGCTGTGATCTTTTCTTGGCCTAAAGCTTCAATAAATACGCCTGCAGCGCTTGCGTTAATAACTGAAGTAGGACCGCCTGATTGCGCAAACATACATGCGCCAACTAGATTTTTCATGGTGTTGTACCTCCATTTATCAAATGTAATATTTATATGATTTTTTATTTTTGTTTAATTTATTGATATACGTTGTGCGTTTTTTGGTTCAAAGCGCACAATAACTTTACCGTTTATTGCTTCGTTAACCGTTTCTATTGTGATTTTAACCTTTCGGTGTTTATTAAAATCAACGCCGTCAAAATATTTTTCTACTTCAGGCGAATAAACGCCCTCTTTTTCGTTTGCAATAAGTATCTTTTGTCCGTCTACCTCTAAGTAAAGATTAAACTCGCCTTTTTCAAGAGAAGTGGAATAATAAAGCACGCAGTTGTCATCACTTAGCTGGTTTGTTAAAGTAAAGGAGCGTGTTCCTCTAAGTGAGTAAAAACTTACCGCATGATAATTTGGTTTATTTACGTTTACAAAGCCTATTGCAATATAGCCTCCGCCACAAGCAGAAAGAGTTGCTAAAACTATTAATAAAAGTGAGCTTAAAAAGGTTATAAATAATTTTTTCATACTTTTATCTCTTAAAAAAATCAACCATTGTTTGTGACTTCGCCTTTCCTAAAAAAACTTAATAATTTTAGAATTAAGCTTGTCCTTATTGAACGTGAATATAAACGCGCCGTTTGTTGCCACGTCGGAAACTGTTTCAAAAGAGAATCTAATCAACACATCTTTTGGAATGGCGGGACCTTCGCCAGAAATCTCTTCGCCGCCTATTAGTTGAAAAAGTAAGTGGCGTTCTTCTTCTCCGTCTATTTGGTAATAGACGTTAACCTTGCCTGAGGTAATGCTTCCTTTAAAATAAATTGGCGTATCTAGTTGATTGTTGTGTTTTATATAATCTAGCTGTTTACTACCATTAGTTGGACGAACGTATTCTCCAGATATAGACTGAAAACTGAAGGTTATAGTATCGGCAGTGCGACGAGAATAACCGCACTTTGTCATATTGCAAGAGGTGAAGAAAAATAAAAGAACGCAAATTGTTAAAATTGATATAAAACGGCGGTTGTTTTTCATTTTTTACAAGCTTAAAATATGCGCTACGTTGTAAAGATCTTTATCGAAAGAATGCTTTTCAGCAAGCGCTTCAGCTATATCGCGGTCAATAATTTTGTTATCTTTAATGCCGATAACGCGGTTAGATTTGCCTTCTAAAATAAGGTCGACTGCGCGAACTGCAAATTTTGCAGCTAAAACTCTGTCTGCCATAGTGGGTGAGCCACCGCGCTGAATATGACCTAAGGTAGTTGTCTTAACTGAAATGCCAGTTTTTTCTTTTATTTTAGCGCAAATTTCATCCTTATTACCAGCGCCCTCTGCCAAAACTATCATGTTAGAGGTTTTACCGCGCTTTTGGCTGAACTTAATTGAAGATGCAATTTCATCTAAATCATAAGGCACTTCAGGAACTAAAACGTACTCAACACCACCGGCAACCGCTGCGTATAAGGCAATATCACCGCAGTTTCTGCCCATAACCTCTAAAAGGCTAACTCTATCGTGCGAACTCATAGTGTCGCGTAGGGCGTTAATTGCCCAAAGTACGGTGTTAACTGCAGAATCAAATCCTAAAGTATAGTCGGTGTAGGCAAGGTCATTGTCAATCGTTCCGGGAATGCCGATAACGTTAATACCGCAGTTTTCGCATAAAGCCTTTGCCCCGCGGAAAGATCCGTCGCCACCAATAACAATAAGGTTATCAATTCCGTAAGCTTTTAAAGTATCTGCCGCTTGGTGTTGCCATTCAACATCTTTAAATTCGGGGCATCTTGCCGAACGTAAAATAGTACCGCCTCTTTGAACTATGCCAGAAACAGAACGGTTATTCATATAATTAAGGTTGTTATCAATTAAACCCTTATAGCCTCTTTCTACACCGTAAACGTCCAAGTCCTTGTATATAGCGTAACGTACGCATGCGCGTAGGCAAGCGTTCATTCCGGGTGAGTCTCCACCGCTGGTAAGTATTGCAATTTTTGCCATATTTGTACCTCAATGTTAACTAAAAAATAATTGTTGGCAAAATAAGTGTTTATTTAAAAATAAACAAACCACCAAATTCCACCAACTACATTATACCAAATAATTAACTAAATATCTACTGTTTTTTGCAAAAATTATAAGTTTTTATACTTCAATTTTATCCTTGACGCGCTTTTGCAGGTGTTTTTAACGAATTCTATTTGCTAAATTATCGCCTTTAGCGCAAATCTTTATTATTTGACGCGTTTAAGTAAACGAAAAAAGGCGGAAGATTTTCCGCCTTTAATATTATATATTTTCCGCCTTTAATATTATATAATATTAATTATTGATTGTTTGATTGCGGTTGTTATAAGCTTCACGGGCAATGCCAATAAGCTTGCGCTCTTGCTCTAGCTCTTGTGGGTAGGGGAATTTTTTTGCAAACTTTTCAAATAGGTCAAGGTGCTTGTTTGCCTTTTTCTCATCACCGTAGCAAAGCAGGGTAACTGTGTAAAGAATTCTTTGAACGGATATGTTTTTTTGCATTGCCTTTGCAAATTTTTCTTGCTTTTTAAATCTAGCCTTTATGCTTTCTGTATTGTCCCATCCGTGAACAGTATCAAGGTAAATTACTTCAAGGGGAAGTAGGTTTTTGTAAATTCCAAGAAGGGTGGGCGCTTTAGCTAAAATTTCTCGCATTAAAATATGCGCGTTGTAAAAATCACCCTCCTCCATAAGTCGTGAGCTTTTTAACACGGCAATAGTGGAAACAATTGGATTGTTAAGCGCTTCGCCATCTGGAATTTCAAACCACTCGCTTGGCATTTCGCTTATTTTTTCATTACGTGACTGCGCTTCTGCAATAACAAGTTGGTGGTAAAATGCAGTTAAAGCATCCTTGCTTTTTGCAATATCTTTAATATTTTGTCCGTCGTTTTGAATAAGGGCAGTGCGCAATGGAATACCGTTATTTATTGCCAAAATTAAAGCGAAAGTTAAAATAATACCTAAAATAGCAAGCGCAAAAGCGTTTGAATTAAAGAAAATAATTAAAACGCCACATATAAGCGCGGTAATCAAGTTAAATAACGTTCCGCCCAAGTTATAAAGTTTATAGGGGAAATCTCCATTTTCGTTTTTTACAGGCGGGAGCATTAAGCATTGCCCCATAGTGCCGGGAACAGAAAACTTTTTTACTTTAACTTTGCCCTCTGTTTTTACAAAGCAAAGCGAAAAAATTCTAAAAGAAGAAAATTTATATTTGCTAATAAGTCCGCAAACAAGGTGGCCGGCTTCGTGTAGTATCGTGTTTACTATAATGGAAACAACTATAAGCGCAAACACAAGTAAACCAAGCAAAAGTCTGCCAATAGGTCGATTATCAAATGCTTCAATAAATAAATCGACCAGCGGAACTATAAATAGAACACAGCAAATACCTAAAATAAAGGTTAGAATAAAAACAAGAGCTTTGGTAAAACCGCCTTCTTTTTTCATAAAAATCTCCTTTAAACAAGGCATGCAAAAAATAAACTGCAAGCCTATTGCATAAGTTTACAGATCTATTTTCTTATCTTTAAAATAGAACTCTTTGTCCTTTTCGCCAATGGGGCGAAGAACCTTGCAAGGGTTACCCACAGCAACTACGTTTGCAGGGATATTTTTTGTTACAACACTGCCTGCGCCAATAACGCTATTATCTCCAATTTCAACGCCGGGAAGAACTATAACGCCTGCGCCAAGCCAAACGCATTTACCAATTTTTATGGGTGCGTTATATTGGTAAGCTTGCTCCCTTAAAGAGGGCAAAATGGGGTGGCTTGCCGTAGCTAATATTACGTTAGGTCCAAATTTTGTGCAATCGCCAACGTAAATATGGGTATCATCTACCAAAGTTAAGTTGAAATTGCAGTAAACGTTTTTACCAAAGTGGCAATGCTTGCCAGCCCAATTAGCGTGTAGGGGTGGTTCTATATAACAGTTTTCGCCAATTTCTGCAAACATTTCTTTAAGCAGTTTTTCGCGTTTTTTAAGCTCGGTTGGGCGTGTTAAGTTAAAATCGTAAAGTTTGTTAAGGCAAGCAAGCTGTTCTTGCATTAGGCTTTCATCAGTTGGCAGATACAACTCTTGGTTGTGCATTTTTTCTTTTTGACTCATAAGATTTCCTATTTTAAAAAGTTAATTATGATGTGATTTTGAACGTATAAATAGTCGTCCTTAATGCGTACGCTAAATTTGTCAATGTCAAGATAATCGCCTTCCTTGGCGACTTCTTGTTTATAATCGTTTAAAAAATCGCTACCGAATTGTTGTTTATAATCAGCTAAATTTATACCCGCGCTAGTGCGAAGAGCAAGCATAATATATTCATTTTTAATCTCTTCGCCCTCAATGTTTTCTGTAAAAATTTCGGCGTAGCAGTTGTTTAGTAGGCAGTGAATATATTCATCAAGCTTTTCTGTGTTTGTAAAGCGTCGGTTGTTTATGCAAGAGGATGCAGAAACGCCAAAACCAATATATTCGCCACGCTTCCAATAGTTAAGGTTGTGCTTAGATTCATAGCCTACTTTTGCAAAGTTAGAAACCTCGTATCTTTCAAAGCCGTTAGCTTGAAGATAGGTTCTTGCAAAATCGTAAAGCTCGGTTGTTTCGTCTTCGCTGGGTAGTTCGCCGTTTAGGTAGGTTGTAAACATTGGCGTACCTTCTTCAGGGGTTAGCGCGTAAACTGAAATATGCTTTGCGCCACCTAAAATAGCAAGGTCAATAGTTTTGCGTACCTCGTCAATCTTTTGCTCCTTTAAGCCTATCATTACGTCAACGCTTAAATTTTTGCCCTTTAGTAGCTCGCAAGCAAGCTTAAATTCTTCTGCCGTGTGAATTCTGTTAAGTTCTTTTAGTCTTTGATCGCAAGCAGACTGCAAGCCAATACTGAAACGGTTAATGCCAACCGCATTATATATTTCAACCTTTTCCTTTGTTAAAGTACCGGGATTTACCTCCAAGGTGATTTCTGCATCAGGTGTAAGGTTAAAGCATTTTTTAATATGATTTGTAATTGCGCCAATAAATTTCGCATCTACAAAGGAAGGTGTGCCACCGCCAAAGTAAAGGGTGTTAAAGGTCATGCCTTTAAGTTCTTCAGCCCTTGAATCAATCTCTTTAATAAGGCAAGCAAAGTATGCCTCTGCTTTGCCTATTTCTTTTGGAAATGATGCAAAATCGCAATAAGTACACTTTTGCTTGCAAAATGGAACGTGAACGTAAATTCCAGCCATAAAATCACCTGTAATAGTCGATAATCGTGTTATAGCCCCACTTTTATTGGGGAATATTAACAAAAATTAGTTGTTTGAATCTATTTTTAAAATAGACATAAACGCCTCTGAAGGTATTTCAACAGAGCCTAATTTTCTCATTTTCTTTTTACCTTCTTTTTGCTTTTCTAAAAGCTTTTTCTTTCTAGTAATGTCACCGCCGTAGCATTTAGCCAAAACGTCTTTTCTAAGCGCCTTAACCGTTTCTCTTGCAATAATTTTTCCGCCAACGGCTGCTTGAACGGGAATTTCAAACATCTGTCTGGGGATAACCTCTTTAAGCTTTTCGGCA
>JAFQBR010000251.1 GCA_017399665.1 Clostridia bacterium
TATGCCCCCCAAGATTTGTTATTTTTGTTAACGATAGCGAGCTTGTGCATTTCTCGTATAAACGTTATTTAGAAAACTGCTTACGGCGTGCGTTTGATTTTTCTTCAACGCCCATAAGAATTATATTTAGGGAGCGTAACGAAGAGTAAAAGTCTTTATATAGGTCGATTATCAAACAATTATCATTTAAAAGGGATTTGTATGCAGTTACATTTTGTTGATCTTTGGTGGCCATTTTTGCTACTAGCAATTGGTTCGTATATGATAGGCAACGTAAACTTTGCTCTGTTTATTTCGATACTTAAAAACCGTGATATACGAAAAGAAGGTAGCGGAAACCCAGGTACAATGAATATGACAAGAACGTTTGGGCTAAAGACGGGAATTCTTACTTTTGTTTTAGACGTTTTAAAGGGAGCTGTGCCTGCGCTTGTGGCTAGAATTGTATTTAGAGATATGTATTTTGCTGGCACTACGTTAGAAGTAGGCGTTACTGCTCAGTTTATTGCAGGTTTTTTTGCTGTATTAGGTCATATTTTTCCTATTATTTTAAACTTTAAAGGCGGTAAGGGTATTGCTACCACAATAGGTGTGTTTTTAGTAGCAGAGCCTGTTGTAACATTAATATTTATTGCTATAGCTTTTGCGTATATACTTATAACGGCAATGGGCTCAATGGGTTCTTTTATTGCAACAACTCCTTCGGCTATTGCTGCATTAATTGACTTGTATATTTTAGGCTTTGAAAAAGAGCCAACAGTTGCTTACGGAACAGCCTTTTTTGTTGTAACAATGCTTTTAATATTAGGCATAATACTACTTACTTGGCATGCTCACAGGCAAAACATAAAAAGACTGCTTGCTGGCGAAGAGCACGAGACAGGTTGGCTTGATATGATCTACGATTTAAAGCTTAAAAAATTAAAGAAAAAAGCTCTTAAAAAAGAGCAAAACAATAAAGACAAATAGTCGATAATCAACCCATACAGAGGCTTTTATTTATTTTGGAGATATTTTTATGCAAATTATAACAGTAAAAAGTGATGATATTACCTTGCAGGTTTCTTCTTTGGGTGCGCAGATGGAAAGCGTGAAATTTGATGGCAAAGAAATGCTTTGGCAGGGTGATGAAAAATATTGGAAGGGTAAAGCTCCAGTCCTTTTTCCCATCAGTGGTGGAATGAAGGATCGAGCCTATACGTATAAAGATAGACCATATTCAATGCCATTTCACGGACTTGCACGCCAAAGTGAGTTTGAAGTTATTGAGGTAAGTGAAAATTCAGTTAGCTTAAAGCTTTCTGCGAACGAATACACAAAAGAGTATTATCCATTTGATTTTGACTTTGTTGTAACATATATAATTGATGGCTCAACCGTTAAAGTTATTTATAAGGTTATAAACAAAGGCGAAGAAAGTATGTATTTTTCTTTTGGTAGTCACGAATCTTTTAATACGTTTGGCGGTTTTTGCAATCATTCTTTGGTTTTTGAAAAGGAAGAAAGATTTTTATCAAGTGTTGTATCTCCCATAAGCAGTTTACTTGATCACACCTATGACGATTTTGGAAAGGGTAAGACGTTAAATCTTTCTTATGATTTATTAATACATAATACCTTTATTTTAGCCGGATTAAATTCACGCGCGGTAACTTTAATGAATAAAGATAAAAAGGTCGCAACGATGCAATTTGATGCGCCAAACCTACTTGTTTGGTCTATGCCTGAAGCTCCATACGTTTGTATTGAACCATGGCATAATCTTCCCGACTATGAAGATACAGACGGTAAAATTGAAAACAAGCCGGGAATTATTAAGTTAGAAAGCAAAAAAACATATACAAACGAACATAAAATTACCTATTATAAAAACTAAAAAACATAAGATAATCGTCTTATAGGGGGACTTTTATTATGAAAACAAGCAAGATTTGGTCAATTTGTTTAGCCTTTTGCGGGATTATATTTATAATTGCATTTTCTATTGCATTACCAATTTGGTTAAGATTTTTTTATTATGCTCAAATTGATTCCTTAGGTATTGTAGAGAGCTCTGGCTTTACGCGTGAGCAAATTATTAAAGCGTACGACGACGTTTTAAATTATCTAAACTTCGGTACTCCATTTGCAACGGGTGAGCTTAAATACTCAGAAAGCGGAAAAAATCATTTCGTAGACTGTAAGTTTTTATTTGACTTAGATACTTGGGCAATGGTAATATCCGGTATCGTTTTATTAACGGCAATCTTCTTAAGAAAATTTAAAGTTTTAAAGCCGGCAAAGCTTTTAAAATTTGACTGGTTTTTCTTCTCTGGTGTTTTTGCCGTTGTTGTTCCCATAGTTTTGGGTGTTGCCGTTGCCGTTGATTTTGATAACGCGTTTGTCGTTTTTCACAAAATATTCTTCCCCGGTAAAGATAATTGGATGTTTAACTGGAACGAGGATCAAATTATAAGAATATTGCCCGCTGAATTTTTTATGAACTGCGCAATATTTATTGCAGTTGCCCTTTTGGTTCTTGCAATAACTTCTATTACAGTCGGTATAATTAACAGGGTAAAATTAAAACACATTGAAAAGCACATTGCAGAAATTTAATTTGCTAGAAAACTCTATAAGATTTATTGGATAAAATTATGGTTGAAAAT
Source organism: Clostridia bacterium (assembly GCA_017399665.1). The sequence continues at coordinate 2,649 of JAFQBR010000251.1, forward strand.
TACAAAAGTAAGCTTTCCCTTTACCGTACGCAAACGGCGATAGGAGAGTTTAAAAGAATATTTGAAAAATATTTAAATAAAGAATTAAACTTAAAAAGAGTTTCAGCGCCGCTATTTGTAGAAAAGGGCAATGGCTTAAACGACGATTTAAGCGGAAATGAAATGCCCGTTGAGTTTTGCGCAAGTGGTAAAAACCTACAAATAGTTCATTCTCTTGCAAAGTGGAAAAGGCTTGCTCTTTATGAATACGGCTTCCACGAAGGGGAAGGAATATATACTGACATGAATGCAATTAGAAAGGAAGAAATAATGGATAGCACTCATTCAGTTTACGTTGACCAATGGGATTGGGAAAAGATTATAAGTGAAAAAGATAGAAATATTGTTTATCTTAAAGAATGTGTAAGAAGCATTGTTAAATGTATTAGCCAAGCTCACGAAAAGCTTAAAGAAGAGTTTTTTGAGCTTAGTTATGTTTTTCCAAGTGAAGTATATTTTATAACTGCAAAAGAGCTTTACGATTTATATCCCAATTTGCCGGCTGTTGAAAGAGAGAACGAAATTGCAAAGCAAAAGGGCTGTGTGTTTATAATTGGAATAGGTGAAAATTTGCCCGACGGTAAACCGCACAGTATGAGAGCGCCCGATTATGACGACTGGGCTTTAAACGGAGATTTAATAGTTTACAACCCAATATCTAATAACGCGCTTGAATTAAGTTCAATGGGTATTCGTGTTGATAAAAATAGCCTACGTAGCCAACTTTCAGCGACAAATAAACAAGAACGTGAACAATTATTTTTTCACAAAATGCTTTTAAGCGGAAAACTTCCGTACACAATTGGCGGTGGTATTGGGCAATCGCGATTAAGTATGTTGCTTTTAGAGAAGGCGCATATTGGCGAAGTGCAAGTTTCTGTATGGGATAAAGATACCGTTGAAGAATGTAAAAAGAAAGGCATAAATCTTTTATAGAATTTAAAACAAAACAAAAAAAGCAGTTTTTTACAAAACTGCTTTTTATATCAAACTTTCCCGCCTGTGCCGTATAGAGCAAATTTATAACCCGCCGAAAAGCAGGTGGGTGCTAAGCGCTTAACTGTCTGACTTCCTGCACATAAAGGTCTGCTCAAAGACAATAACCGCAGGCTTTGCATAAATTAGGCGACGTTATGCTCCCTTATTAAATTTGTGGATTAAATCATGCCCTACCTCGTACACTGCAGGTAAGTATATTATAACAATGATGCAAACAAATTGCAACTATTTTTAAGTGAAATATTTACACTTGAATATTTTATGTAAAAGGAATAAAAAAAATGCTAACTTTAACAGTTTTGGGCTGTAACGGCCTTTATCCTTCAAACGGCATTAACACAAGCGGATATTTACTTCAAACAAAAGACAGCGCTTTACTTTTAGACGTTGGCAGCGGTGTTTTTTCTGCTCTTAAAAACATTATAGCCCCAGAAAAGATTGACGCTATTTTTATATCTCATCTTCATCACGATCACATAGCTGATCTTGGCGTTTACAACTATTATTTAGAATCTTTGGCTAAAAAGGGAATGCTAAAGAATAAAATAAAACTGTTTGTAAAAAATGATGAAAGCTTTGTTTATCGACTTATAGAGGGGCTTTCTTATTTTGAAATATGCGATTTTTCAACTGAAAGCAACATTAAATTAAACGAGCTTGATTTAAGCTTTTATAAAATGAAGCACCCTGTTTTAACACATGGAATTAACGTAAAAGCAGGGGATAAAAGCGTAAGCTATACGGCAGATAGTAACGTTTGCGAAGCTTTAGAAAATGCAATCAAGAACTCTAATTTAACAGTTTGTCATGCACCGTTTGCTATTGAAAATAGTGGGGATGATAAACCTCACGCTAGCGCAAACGCGGTTTGTAAAATAGCAAAAAAATATGATAAAAAAGTTTTAATTTCTCATTTTATTCCAGATGCAGATAAAAGTGTTTTATATGAAGAATGCCGCGTGACAGGCGCTAATTTTGAGTTTGTATCACAAGGTAAAATTTACACTGTTTAATAATATAAAAGCAAATAGGGCAAAACTATGGAAGCAACCAAAGAAAACAAGCCATTTAATTTAAGACCGATAGTTTTATCGGCTGTGGCGTTATCGGGCGGTATATTTTTAGGCTACCAATCCTTTAAAATTGGGGATTGGATAACTTTGGTCTGCGCAATTTTATTTGCTTTGGCATTTATTGCAACAATATTTATAAAGCCCCATCTAAAAAGAAAAATAACCCTATACTTAGCTATTGTATTTGCTTTTTTTGCCGTAGGGCATATATCTGTTTTATTAAGAATTGCCTACGCGCAAAGTCAACCTTTTCATAATCAGCGCGAGCAGTTTGTAGGAAGAGTATACGAGGTTAACTATTACGATTCAACAGTAGTTCTTTATTTAGATGACTGCAATTTTGCAAGCCGAAAAATTAACGGTAGAGCGGTAGCCTATTTGCCTAGAACGCAATTAGAGCCAAAAACGGATATAGGAACAGTTGTCAGTTTTGACTGTTTAATTATTAATAAGACAAAAGAAAAGGATTGCACTTATGAAAATCTAGGTGGGGTTTACTATTCCTTACAAGATATTTCTAATATGCAGGCCATAGATTTTGACGGTGGTTTTTTCGACGTAGTATACTTGCGGGCAAGAGCATTTTTAAAGAAATCACTTTCAAAGGGCAGCTTACCAATGGGGCTTGCATTAATTTTAGGCGATACAAGTTACTATAAACGCAACGCGCTTGAAAACTTTAGGTTTGCCGGAATTGCTCACGTATTTGCAATTTCTGGTTTACACATAGGTATTGTAGTATCGTTATTTACCTTTATTGCAAAAATATTCAAGGTTAAAAGAAAGTATCGTCCCTTTTTAATATTAATACCTGCATTTTTGTATTGTGGACTTTGCGGATTTAGGCCATCTTCGTTAAGGTCTTTTATAATGGCAACGGTAACAATACTTGCAAATCATATAGGTTTTAAACGTGATAATCTATCTGCCTCCGGTTTAGCCGGGTTAATACTTATGCTGATAAATCCATTCTATCTATTTGATTATGGATTTAGACTTTCATTTATTGCAGTAACTTCAATTTTTGCCTTAAGTCCATTATTTTTACGGCATTCAAAAGGCTTAGGTCCTTTATCCGGCGCGGTATCCGTAAGCTTATCGGCTCAAATAGGAACGTTGCCGTTGTTAACACAAATGTCGGGCTATGTGTCGATTATCTCGCTATTTAGCAATATTTTATTCGTGCCTGTTACCGTATTTTTGTATTTATTGACATTTGTGTTTTTCATCTTGGGCTCTATAATATCTTGTTTTTCCAATTTTGGCCGGGCAATAATGAACGTGCCGGATTTGTTTTTAACGGCAAGCGCGCAGTTTCTTGCGAAAATAGATTTTTCTAACTTTGCAATTCCAACGGCATTTGGCTATCTTGCAATAATTTGGCATTTAGGTTTTATGTTCGTTAGCGACTATTTTAATTTAAAAGGCAAGCAAAAATTTGTAATTGGCGTTACCACAGTTCTTTCAGTATTTGCCTGTGCTTGGCTTAAAGTTTAGCAGTTTTTTATTTGATTGCGTACGATTTTTTTCTGCTTGCAAATTTTTTGAGTGAATTATATATAAAAATTATATATAAAAATGGCAAAAGCGATTGATTTTTGCAGTAAAATTTGTTACAATCTATGCGTAATAAAAACTACGCTAAAAAAAGGGGGGTATGAGGTTGAGAATAGAAGATTTAAAAAGCTCGTTAGCAAACACTATTGCCCCCGTATATCTAATAGAGGGTGAAGACGCCTATTTGCGTGAGGTTGCAGTAAAAACCTTACAAGAAAAGTGCTTAACTTCACCAGAGCTTAATTTGAACACTTTTGAGGGCTCTTTTGCAAAGAGCAACCCAGAGGAAATGGTCGGCGCGCTTATGCAGTACCCCTTTATGAGTGAAAAAAGGGTAGTTTTGGTAAGAGATTATAATCCTTCCGCAACGGACTTAAAAAATAAGGCTATTTTGCAGTATTTACAAGAGCCTGTTGATACTAGCTTGCTTATAATAGTAAACAGTGCGCCATGCGATACTTTAAAGAAGTTTGACTGCGTTACCGTAGTTGACTGCGGAAAGGCCAGCAAGGCGGTAATTGTAAAATACGTTCAGGGAATGCTTAAACGTAACAACTTAATTATTACCACCAAAAATGCGGAATTATTAGCTGATTTTTGTAGAATGGAGATGACTAAAATTAGCGGTGAAACCGAAAAGCTTATTGCATACTGTCATGGCAACGCGGAAGTTACCGCGCAAGATATTGAAGCTCTTGTTACTAAAGAAAACGACTATCAAGTATACGAGCTTACAGAGCAGGTTGCAAGAAAGAATAATTCGGGCGCGTACGCAATACTTTCAGACATGCTTTCAAAAAGTAATGATCATCAGCGTATTTTTGCGGCTCTTTACTATCATTTTAGAAAGTTGTTTTATTGTTCTGTATCATCAAAAAGTCAGTCGGTTTTAGCAAAAGAGCTTGGGGTTAGAAATGAATACGCATTGCAAAAGCTAAGCGAACAAAGCAGACGTTTTACTCCTAAAAAATTAAAACAGACGGTAGATATGTTCGCAAAATATGACGCAGATTTTAAGAGTGGAAAAATAACCATTGTGTCTGCTTTAAACTTAGCAATGGGAAAAATAATGGAATAAAATAATATTTATTTGCAAAAACACTTTATTTTTTGCGTTAAATATTATATAATAACTAAAAGAAAGGTAAAAATTATTAAATGTCACAGTCGTGTGGCGGGAGTGTTATATGTTAGATAAAATTGTTGCATTTTTTACTAATATAAAACCTGAGCACATAGTTGAGCTTGCAGTTTTAGTGTTTGCAATATTCTTTGTGTTCAACGTTTTAAGAAAGAACAATGCAAAGCTTTTAATAGTGCTTTTCGTTGTTTACGTGCTAGCATTAGGCGCGCTTGCGTTTATGCTTGATTTCAATTATCCCGAAGTGTTATTGCTGATAGCCGTGTTTGTTTTGGCTGTGGTAATATTATTTGCTACCGAAATCAAACGCGCTGTATGGAATAGCAGTATTAAGGGCTCTGATTCAAAAAGTTGGGATAGCGCAGCAATTAAAGAAAATGCAAATATTTGTATAAACGAAATTATTAAAGCTGTTCAAAGCATGTCTAAAAACAACGTTGGGGCAATAATAATTTTATCAAATTCAAACATTCCTTCAGCTGTTTTAGATAGCGGTGTTGCTGTTAACTCAGATATATCTTCAGCTTTAATTGAAAGTATATTCTTCCCCAAAACCCCACTTCACGACGGGGCAATGATTATTAACGGCACAAAAGTTCAAGCAGCCGGTTGTTTCCTTCCTTTATCACAGGAAATTAACTTACCTAAAGATTTAGGTACTCGTCACCGCGCAGGTATCGGTATTACAGAAACAATTAACGTAACTGCAATTATCGTATCCGAAGAAACAGGTGTTATCTCAGTTGCAAACGGTGGAAAGCTTAAACGCTATGCTGATACAGATATGTTAAGAAATACCTTAAAGTCTTTCTATTGGCAAGATATGATTAACTGATAGTATTAAAGGAGTTATTAATATGAAGAAAAGTGAAGTTAAATACAGAAAGAAATCAAGCGGTTTTCCCTATTTTCTACTTTCAATAATACTTGCAGCAATTTTATGGATACTAATGAATATTTAAGTTTATAAAAAAAGCAAAAGTCGCGGTATAACACGGTTATCGCGACTTTTTTAGTGTTAAAATTTATAAAATCATCATTTATATAGAAATAAAAATTGATAAAAAAAAGACAAACAATTAAAAGTTTGTCTTTTTCTTTTCTAGTATTAAAATTTGCGAACTAGCCCGGTTACTTTACCCAAGATTTCAACGTAATCTAAAACGATATCGCTTAAAGTTTCGTTTTCTGGGTGAAGAATAAATTTACCATTTCTCTTGTAAAAACGTTTTACTGTTGCACTGTCTTCAACCAAAGCAACAACAATATCTCCGTTATCTGCATAAGGTGTTTTTTTGCAAATAATCTTGTCGCCGTCAAAAATACCGGCTTCAATCATACTGTCGCCACGGACTCTTAACATAAAGCTTTCTTCCGCGCTTGCAAGGTCGGGTGGTAAGGGGAAGTACCCTTCTAAATTTTCTACTGCTAAAATAGGTGTGCCGGCAGTAACTGTACCAACTAGTGGAACGCTTACGTATTCTGCCGTATCGCACACGGAAATTGCACGGTTTTTGTTGGCATTTTTTGTTAAAACACCGCGTTCTTTTAGTTTGTCTAAATAGTAGTGGGCAGTAGCCGTTGACTTAATAGATAGTGCGGCACAAATTTCCCTAACAGAGGGTGGATAGCCGTTTTCTGCCTGATATTTTTTAATAAATTGATGGACTTTTTCAAGTTTTTCTTCTATTTTTCCCACAGCGCATAACTCCCTTTTTTCTTTATTTTATCATAATTTTTTTAAAAAAGCAAACATTTGTTCAATTTTTTTGCAAAAAAAGTAGAAAAATGTCGAAAAAATTACAATATAATTTAAGAATTTTAACTGAATTTTGCAAAAACTATTGTAATTATGGCGAAAATGTTATACAATATATATGCAATCATATCCTTAAGAGGAAAGTTATGAAGAAAATTAGAGATAACGAAAAATGCGTAATTTATGACCGCGAGTGTATTAACTGCGGTGAATGCGAATTTTGCGATTTAGATCCTTTAAAGTTATGTGATAACTGCGGTAAATGCCTTAATACGGACGATTTTGCAACCATAAAAATAGACGGTATTTACGCGCCCCCAAAAGAAGGTGAATATCCCACGCATAAGACAACTTTAACAGATGACTTTAAGGAAATAGACAAGCAAGAAAAACACTAAGTTGTTGAAACTAATTAAAGTTTAATTATTATTAGCACGGAAAGTCGCTTTAAGGCTTTTCGCGCTTTTGCGCCCATAAAAAGATATTTTATAGTTGGTAAATTTGATGGAAAGTATTATTTCAAAAATAACCTGCCTTTCTGACGTGAACAAGCTAAATAATCAGCAGTTGATTACTTTAACTGAAGAGCTTCGCGAAACGATAAAAGAAACGGCGTATAATAGAGGCGGGCATTTAGCCTCTGCGCTTGGAGCGGTTGACTGTATAACCGCTCTTTGTAATGTTTACAATTTTGAAAGCGACAAGCTTATTTTTGACGTCGGCCATCAGTCTTACGCATATAAGATTTTAGCATCGGGTAAAGAACGGTTTGCTACCCTTCGCACCGAAAATGGCGAAAGCGGTTTTCCAGACGGCGGTAAAGGGGAGTGCTTTATTGGCGGACACGCAGGAAACAGCTTATCTGCAGGTATTGGTATTGCTACGGCAAGAGATATAAATAAAGAGAATTATAACGTAATTTGTTTTATAGGAGACGCTTCATTTTTTAACGGTGAGAATTTAGAGGCGTTATTTGCAAACGCCGAAAAGCCAGAAAGGTTAGTTATTGTATTTAACGATAACGGAATGAGTATTTCTAAAAACGAAAACGGCGCATATAAATTTTTTGCAAAAATGGCAAGCAAAAAAACTTATAAAACCACAAAGTCAGTTTTACGAAAGGTCTTTGGAAACAACGCTATAGGTCGATTTTTAAGAAAAATACGTTCTGCATTTAAACGTTCGTTATCTCCAACTTTTGCCGTTGAAGCAACAGGTTTAAAATATTACGGACTTGTAGACGGACACAACTTAAAACAGTTAACTGAAATATTTAATGAGGTTAAGCAAAGCGGTAAAAGTGCCTTTATTCATATTAAAACTATAAAAGGTAAAGGATACGAGCCGGCTGAATCAAGTGCCGAAAAGTACCATGGGGTTTCTAGCGGATATGAAACTAGCGAAAATGAGTTTTCAAACGCTATTTCCCCACTTCTTTGTGAGTATGCAAAAACGAATGATAAAATCGTTGCTATTACAGCTGGTATGAAGACGGGCACAGGGCTTGCAGACTTTGCAAGCGAGTATCCCAATAGATTTTTTGACGTTGGTATTTGTGAAGAGCATGCTGTAACCGTAGCTGGTGGTATGGCTGTTGGCGGTCTTAAACCTGTAGTTTGCATTTATTCTACCTTTTTACAGCGCGCCGTTGACCAAATTATAACCGACGTTTGCATGCAAAACTTGCCCGTTATATTTATGTTAGATAGGGCAGGCTTCGTTGGCTCTGACGGACGTACGCATCAAGGCTTATTTGATTTTAGCTATCTTTCTATGATCCCCAATTTAACCGTGCTTGCGCCAAAAGATACGCTAGAGCTTAAAGAAATGTTTAAATATGCTCTTAAGTTAAACGGCCCGGTTGCAATTCGTTATCCTAACGGCAAATGTGCGCCAATAAGTCGATTAACGCCATTTAGCGAACAAAACAGATGGGAAATTTTACAGGATGGAACTGAGGTTGTGTTATACGCCGTTGGTCCAAGACTTAACGCTTTAGGCGAAGAAATTGTAAAACAGTTTAACGGTAAAGTTGCTTTAATAAATGCAAGAAGTGTAAAGCCTCTTGATGAAAAGATTTTAAATAAATATTCAAGCCATAAAATTATAACTATGGAAGAAAACGTTAAGCGCGGTGGGTTTGGCGAAAGTGTGCTTAGTTATTATTCGGCGCAAGGTGTTTGTCCTACTTTGAAAATTATGGCAGTGGAAGAAAACTTCGTAGTTCACGCATCCGTTGCATCACAGCTTAAAAAAGCTGGCTTTGGCAAAGAAAATTTAATAGACTGCATCAAAGAGATGTTGGAAAAATAGGTATAATGTTGGCGTTTTAGCAATAGTGCATAAAAACGCCAATTTATTTTTGTGCTAATTGCTTAAAAAAATTTTTTAAAAACCTCTTGAAAAAAAATCATATATATAGTATAATATATATGTTCCTATAATTCAATAAGAGTTTAAAGGCTAAAAATTAGTACGATGTAAAAAATAGGCAAGCATTTAGCTGCGAAAGCAGTTCACTACGTTGGAGAAATATTGTAATGAAAAATCAACTACCGATTTATTTATTTCATCAAGGCACTAACTACTGTTCCTATGAATTTCTCGGATGTCATTTCGGGGTTTTTCAGGGCAAGCGGGGTGCTTTTTTTCGCGTTTTTGCGCCAAATGCGCAAAGCGTATCGGTTGTTGGTGATTTCAACGAATGGGATTTAACTATTAATCCAATGCAAAGAATTCCAGAAAGCGGAATTTGGGAACTGTTTATAGAGGGAATGAAAGTAAATCGCTGTTATAAATATGCGGTGCAATCAAAGATGGGTATAGTTTATAAGGCAGACCCCTTTGCATATTATTCTCAGTTAACACCAGCGACAGCCTCCATTACCTATGATATTGAAGGGTATGAGTGGGCTGACGGCGAATATATGAAAAACCGTGCTTCCTTAAGCGCAATAGATAAACCTGTAAATATTTTTGAAGTAAACCTTTCAAGCTGGAAACGCAATAAAGAAGGGGCTTTATATACTTATAGGGAACTTGCGAACGACCTTGTAAAGTACGTTAAAAAAATGAATTATACTCACGTTGAGTTTATGCCCGTTACAGAGTACCCCCATGAACCAAGCTGGGGTTATCAGGTAACTGGTTACTTTGCGCCCACGTCGCGTTTTGGAGCGCCACAGGATTTCATGTACCTAATCGAGCAATTTCATTTAAACGGTATTGGTGTGATTTTGGATTGGGTTCCCGCGCATTTTCCAAAAGACGAGCACGGGCTAGGCGAGTTTGACGGAACGCATTTGTTCGAATATGAAGACGAGCTTATGCGTGAGCATAAGGGCTGGGGAACATACGCCTTTAATTATTCAAAAAGGGAAGTTCAGTCATTTTTGATTTCCTCTGCCTGCTTTTTTATGGAAAAGTACCACATAGACGGATTAAGGGTAGATGCCGTTTCTTCTATGCTTTATCTTGATTATAATCGCCAAAACGGAGAATGGCGAGCAAACGACGAAGGCGGAAACATAAATAAAGGAGCAGTCGCCTTTTTACAAAAACTCAATTCTGTAATACACGCTCGCTTTGAAGGTGTGTTTACTGTTGCGGAAGAGTCAACTGCATACCCAATGGTTACAGCTAACGTTAAAGATGGCGGATTGGGATTTGACTATAAGTGGAATATGGGATGGATGAACGACGTATTGACGTACATGAAGTACGATCCTTATTTTCGCAGTCAATGTCATAATAAAATGAACTTCTCAATGATGTACGCTTTTGATGAAAAATTTATTTTGCCCATTTCTCATGATGAGGTTGTTCACGGTAAATGCTCGCTGATGAATAAACTTCCTGGTAGTTATGAAGAAAAGTTTGCTCAGGTTCGCGCGCTTATGGGATATATGTATTCGCACCCTGGCAAAAAGCTAAATTTTATGGGTACGGAAATAGGGCAGTTTAACGAATGGAATTATGCTTCGCAAATCGACTATTTATTGTTAGAGTTTGAAGCCCATAAAAAACAGCAAAATTTCTTTAAAAAGTTAAATGAATATTATCTTGAAACACCGGCATTTTATGAAATTGAAGATAGTTGGTCGGGCTTTGAATGGCTTGTTGCTGATGACAGTGCGTCTAACGTATTTGCTTACGAAAGAATGAGTCGAAGCGGTCAAAAGATAATAGTTGTTATAAATTTTTCAGGTGTGGACCTAGAAAACTATCGAATTGGGGCAGAAAAAGGCAAGTATAAGCTTGTGCTAGATACCGACGCAAAGAGCTTTGGCGGTGGCGGTACGGTTACCAAAAAGCAGTATACGTCAAAGCTTGCTCCATCACATGGAAAAAAACACTCTTTAACTGTAAGCATTCCCAAGTTTACCTGCTTATATCTTGAAAAAGTGGAATAACTAGGGACTAGGGGTGTTTAATAACTAGGCAAAGAATAAATTTTGCTTTAAAAACGAATATTTTTCAAAATTTTTAATATATAGTACGGCTTGAAAAGTTTTTTAGAGGGATTTTTTTAACCGCGCTTCTTAAAAAAATATGATTTGGAGGACGACATGTTATCTAAGAAGGAATGTGTAGCCATGCTACTTGCCGGAGGACAGGGTAGCAGACTTTACACGCTGACGTCAAAAATTGCAAAACCTGCAGTACCTTTTGGTGGAAAGTACCGTATTATCGACTTTCCGCTATCTAACTGTATCAATTCCGGTATTGATACGGTAGGTGTGCTCACACAGTACGAGCCCCTTGAACTTAACGACTACATTGGCAACGGACAGCCTTGGGACCTTGACCGTATGTACGGTGGGGTACACATTTTATCGCCATACCAAGCAAAGCGTGGTTCAGAATGGTATAAGGGAACTGCAAATGCAATTTACCAAAACATCTCTTTTATAAAGAGATACAATCCCGAATACGTTCTTATTTTATCAGGTGACCACATCTATAAAATGAATTACGATAAAATGCTTGATTTCCACAAGGAAAACAACGCTGACGTAACGGTTGCTACCATTGAAGTCCCTATTGAAGAGGCATCACGTTTTGGCGTAGTTAACGTTGGAGAGGGCAATGCTATTAAAGAATTTGAAGAAAAGCCCAAAAAACCAAAGAGTAATCTTGCATCAATGGGTATTTATATCTTCAATGCAGAAAAGCTTTACAAATATTTAGAGGCAGACGAGCTTCAAAAGGGTAGCAGTAACGACTTCGGTAAGAACATTCTTCCCACAATGTTAAACGCAGGCGAAAGAATGTTTGCGTACGTTTTCAGCGGTTACTGGAAGGACGTTGGTACTATCGACTCTTTATACGAAGCGAATATGGACCTTTTAGGCGCAAAACCTTCTTTCGATATTTCAGATAAAGAATGGAGAATTCACTCTAAAAACCCAATCGCGCCCCCTCACTATATCGGTGAAAACGGCGAGGTTGTTGGAAGTATTGTTGCTCTTGGCGGTGAAATTGAAGGTAAGGTAGTTAATTCTATTTTATCTGCAAACGTAACGGTTGAAGAGGGCGCTACGGTATTAGGTAGTGTAATATTTAGTGGATGCGTTATTAAAAA
>JAFQBR010000252.1 GCA_017399665.1 Clostridia bacterium
CACCAAACAAAAGTCACAAATAAATCAGCCTACGGAAAAGCTTTTGGAAAGGCAATGCTTGTTATCGCAACTGTAATGCTACTTAGCGGCATTATAGGACTGTTTAAAAATTTGCTTATGCTTGCTGTTGCTATACTTATCATAGGTTTGGTGGTTGGTATAGGTTGCATTGTTGCGGTGCAAAAAAAGTACAATAAAGGAGTATTCTAAATTCCAATTTATCAATTAGTTTGGTTTTATCATCCGCAGGCTATATAAATGCACCCATTCGTTAAAAATGAACCCATTAGGATTTTGTATCTTTTTCGTAGCCTTTATACACAAAAAACCTAAACCGAACTTACGGTTTAGGTTTTTTTGCTAGCAAAAGTTTAAAGAAGGGATTCGAACTAGAGCGTACGAAAAACAGCAAATCTCTACTGTTTTTTAAATTTTGCTAAGTGTTATGTAAATTATGAATTAAATTAATATACTTGGATTTTGAGATTGTATTTTTGTTTTTTGTATTATTAACTTTACTCTTGATTTTTAAGCGTTTGTGTGGTATACTTTAATTAGTAAAGATAAGGCGGTGATAAAATGAAAAGAATAAAATCTGTTTTTGCTTGCTTGTTGGTTTTGATTATTACTTTTTCGGTAAGCGCATGCAAACCCTACCGCTATAAAGGCGAGCACGCGGATTTGTATACCGTTGCAGTAAATACTATTTTCAGAGCGCAAGGTTTTATATCTTCAGCCGAAACAATGCACGACCCCGATATTAAAATAATTGAAGAAGATGACTACGGAAGAGTTTTGTTTTATTATAACGAATGGCAGCATTATTACGACGAAGGCGAACAATGGGAAAGTGAATATGCGAATTTTTACTACGCCTGCGCAATAATGCAAAAGGCGACGGAAGAATACGTTTATTTTTACGAAGATGATTGTGTTGAAGCATACGTTGGCAAAAACTATTCACTAGACGTTGCAAATGAAATTTCAAACAAAGATTTTTCACAGTTAAAGCAATTAAACGATTGGAATAAACCAATTAATGAAGAAAAATGCACAAAAAAAGCAATAACTAACAAAAATGAGCCGACTTTAGACATTAGCGAAAAGACATTTAAAAAAATCACGCGAGAATACGCAACACTTTTGGGCGATAAAGGCAACGACGTTATTTATAGATACGAAATTTTTAACACCTGCGATAACTACGGCAGAGAGCTATACTACGTTTGGGGAATAAGTAGGGATTATTTAGGCGAAGGCGTTAGCCCTACTTCAACCGACCACTACTTCCACTTTGCAATAATTTTTAACCCAGACGGAAGCTATAACCAAGGTAGTTGCATTATGGAAATTAAAGACGTGGTTAATTTCAAAGAAGACATAATTACACTTAAGAATAACAATCAATGGAATCAGCCTTACATAAAATAATTTGTTAAAACAGGAGAAAAAGTGATGGTTGGCAAATATAAGGTTATAACGCTTTGCGGTAGCACAAGGTTTAAAGAGGATTTTTTAAAAGAGCAAAAACGCCTTTCCTTAGAAGGTAACATAGTTATTTCGGTGGGCTTGTTCGGCCACTCTGGAGATAACGAGGTTTTTACCGAAGGCGTAAAAGAAATGCTTGACGATATGCACAAAAGAAAAATTGATATGGCTGATGAAATTTTTGTAATCAATAAAAACGGCTATATTGGTTCTAGCACAAGATCAGAAATTGAATATGCTATAAAGACCAATAAAAAAGTTAACTATATGGAAGAAATTTAAACAAAATGTTATAAAAAATGAATAACGTTATTAAAAAAATGTGCCAAAGCGTTAAAAAATTGGCACATTTTTTATTTGTAAATATTAAATTTATATTAATGCTAAATTGCTTTAAGAACAATAAAAAAGCCCTGCTATGGGTCGATTATCAGCACTTTTAACCCTTTAAATACAGCAAAACAAAAAGGCATTAAACAAAAACACATCAAACTAATAAAATTGAAGAATAATTGTAATTTTATGCAAAAACGTAATTATTTTCTTTGATTTATTATAAAAATAGTTGTATAATAAAACTATAATAATTAAAATTATGTGCGCTTTTCTTTGTATTTAGCGCATGGAGGTAATTATGGAAAAAGTAAGAATTCAAGACGATTTATTTACATACGTAAATCAGGAAACTTTAGATAAACTAGTTATTCCAGATGATCAGCCCACAGCCGGCGGTTTTCAAACACTTGCAGTAGACGTTGAAAAACTTTTAATTAACGACTTTAAAGAAATGAGCGAAAGCGGAAATTATCCTAATGAATACATGAAGAATGCTTGCACTCTATTTAAAATTGTTAAAAACGTTGAAAAGAGAGAGGCTGACGGTATTGCCCCAGCTTTAAAGAACGCTTCTAAGGTATCTTCTATTAAAGACATGAAGGAATTTAGCAAAGCATACAAAACCTTAAAGCTAAGCAAAATCCCCCTACCCTTTAGAGTTTTAGTTGATACAGATATGAAGAATGCAAAAGCTCACTGCGTATGCATTCAAGGACCCAGCGTAATTTTACCTGATGCTTCTTATTATAAAGAAGATAAGGCAGCGCAAAAGGATATGATTTTAGGCATTTGGACTAACGTTGCAAAGATGATTCTTGCAAAAACCGATTTAAGCGCTGAAGATCAAGCAAAATACTTAGAAGATACTATTGCATTCGACGCGCTTATTGCAGGTTTAGTTAAAACAAGGGAAGAATGGTCTGAATACACAAAAATCTATAACCCCATGAAGGTTTCAAGAGTTTGCACTCAGTTAAAGCCCGTAAACTTTAAAAACATTTTAAAAGATTTATTCGGCTTTATTCCCGAAACTATTATCGTTACAGAACCCAGATTCTTCAAGAGCTTTACAACGGTATTTAACGAAGAAACTTTTGAACTTTACAAACATTGGGCATACGTTAACGCAGTTATCAACTCTTGCTCACTACTTACTGAAGAACTAAGAGATCTTGGTAGCACTTACTACCGCACGATTGCAGGTATTGCATCTAACACTCCCCTTGAAAAATATGCTTATCAATTAGCAAGCAGAGTTTATTCTGAACCCGTTGGCTTATACTACGGCGAAAAATACTTTGGTGAAGAAGCTAAAAAGGATATTACTGAAATTGTATATCAAATTATTGATACGTACAAATCAAGAATCCAAAACAACGATATTTTAGAACAATCTACAAAAGATAAAGCTATTTTAAAACTTTCTAAAATGGGCGTTAAAATGGGATATCCCGATAAGGTTCAAGAAATTTACAGCAAACTAGTTTTTGATGAAAATCAATCTTTGTTTGATATTATGCTTTCTTTAGACCAAGTTGGCGTTTTATACTCTTTAGAACAACTAACAAAACCCACTAATCCCGAAAAATGGCAAATGCCCGGTCATATGGTAAATGCTTGCTACGATCCTTCAGTTAACGACATTACCTTCCCCGCAGCTATTTTACAAGCTCCCTTCTATTCTTTAAAGCAATCTAGAAGTGAAAACTTAGGCGGTATTGGCGCGGTAATCGGTCACGAAATTTCACACGCATTTGACAGCAACGGCGCTAAATGCGACGAAAACGGCAACATCAATAACTGGTGGACAAAAGATGACCAAAGAAGATTTAAACGCAAAGTTAACGCTATGGTTAAGCAGTTTGACGGTATTGAACTTCCCTGGGGTAAAGTTAACGGCAAATTTATAGTTAGTGAAAACATGGCAGATAACGGTGGTATGGCTGTTACACTTGAAATCATGTCTAAAACACCTAACGCTTCTTACGAAGAATACTTTACAAACTGGGCAAAAGTTTGGTGCGTTAAGGCTAAACCCGAATATCAACAATTACTTTTAAGCATTGACGTTCACGGACCTAACGTTTTACGTACAAATATGCCCCCAAGAAACTTCCCAGAATGGTACAAAACGTTTAACGTTAAAAAGACAGATAAAATGTATATTGCTCCCAGCAAACGTATTGTTATTTGGTAAAATTTAAATTAAAACAATATAAAAAGTCGCGCTATAGGTCGATTAGCGCGACTTTTTTTGTTTTTTAAATGTTTTTTAAAGGTTTACTTTTTGCTCTTTTTTACTGTTGTTCTCACTAATTTTTCCCTTAATAATTGCTACTATATCCGCAACAAGTTCTATTACATAAGACAGTACGGCAAATATGGTTGCATTTGATAAAGCGTTAAAAATAATAGAAAGAATAAGGGGTATAACCATTAAATAGCGCACAAGCTTCATATCTTTTATTCTAAAAATAAAGGAGTATGCAACCAAAGATATAACGTACATTATATCTATTGCTCGCGCTTTTTCAAGCACTACAAAATTAATTATAAAATAAGCTAATAGGTTAAGAAAAGCAAACAGAAAGGACCAAGCAATGGATGCCTTTTTTTCCTTTTTAGAAAAGAGAAAAAAGGTTATTGTTCTTGCCATACTGACACTTATGCCTACCATCGCAAAGTATTCCGCAGAAAACAAATAAGATAGGGCAAGAGCAAGCATATTAAGCGCTTGAAATAATAAATATTTGCTTTTAGTATGCACAAAATATGAAATCACCACCAAAACTAAGGCAATAAAACCTATTAACGTGGCTATATTTTCGTTTGTCACAGTTTAAAATTCCTTTTATTTGATATTGAAATGTTTTTTTACTGACTGCATATATACGTTCCAGTCAAAACGGCTATGAAAATGCTCGCCCTCTCTTAAATGAAAACATATATTACCTTCGTTAAGGTTATCGCCTACTTTTGGCATTTTATCGGGTGAAATTAGCCCTTTTTTGCCATACAATTCCCACGCAGGAGATGCTGCAACACAAGCTAAAAACTGATTGTCGTTATCTGCCCAAACGTCTTTTTCCGCCGCCCCAACAAGTAAAAGTCTAGGCGCAACCAACGCAACTAACGCGTGTTGGTCAAAGGGCAATTTTTCTGCGCAGTCAACGTAAGCTTCGTAATTAGGCGCATACCAATAAGGAAACCAATTAAAGCCAATGCGCAAGTATTCTCCGCCTTCGCATCTACAACGTGAAAGCGCAACACCTGAAGAGCCTGAATTGTTAGAGCAAACAAAATCAAATCTTTCGTCTAGCGCCCCGGTAAGTAAAGCTGTTTTACCAAGACGAGAGTGCCCGCCAATACCGATAATGCTATTTTTAGCCTCTTCGCGCGTTTTTAAATAATCCATCATACGCATTGCCATATATGACCAATAAGAAATTTTACTGCTATCATCACCCTTTCTTTCGCTTTTTGTAAAAAGACGGGCAATACCGTTTGTAAAGTCGTTATTATCGGTAGATATATCGTTATAGCATACTGAAAAAACGGCAAAACCGCTATCTATTATCTCTTCAATCGGCAAGTA
>JAFQBR010000253.1 GCA_017399665.1 Clostridia bacterium
ATCGGCTTCGTATTCCAAAGCTACAACTTAATTCCTCACCAAACGGTACTTGCAAACGTTGAGCTAGCTCTTACCCTATCTGGTATAGACAAGCAAACCAGAAAAGAACGTGCAGCAAAAGCGCTTGAAAGGGTTGGACTTGGCGATCAGCTTAAAAAACTACCGGCACAGCTTTCAGGCGGTCAGGCGCAACGTGTTGCCATTGCGCGCGCGATTGTTAACGACCCGGATATTATTTTAGCTGACGAACCCACTGGCGCGTTAGACACCGAAACAAGCGTTCAGGTAATGGATATTTTAAAAGAGCTTGCAAAAGACAAGCTTGTTATTATGGTAACCCATAACCCCGACCTTGCCGTTGCATATTCTTCAAGAATAATCAACCTTCGCGACGGGCTTGTTAAAGATGATTCTGCGCCATTCCTTACCATTCAAACGGAAAAGAAAGAGGCTGAAGATCAAAAACCGCAAAAGCAGAAAAAGCCCTCTATGAGCTTTTTAACAGCACTTTCGCTATCCCTTAAAAACCTTGCAACTAAAAAAGCAAGAACTGTTTTAACCTCTTTTGCAGGCTCTATAGGCATTATCGGTATTGCCCTTATCTTATCGCTTTCTTCAGGCTTTTCTGCTTATATAAATAAAGTACAGAGGGATACCCTTTCTAATTATCCTATTGAAATTAAAAACTCTTCTGTAGATATAAATGAATTTGCCGCAAGCTTCTTAGAAGCAAGTGCTAATACGGACGGGCTTACGGCATATCCAGACGGCGATTCAATTTTAACCAATAAGGTTATCGGCAATATTATCAACACTATACCGCAAATGAAATTTAGCAAAAATGACCTTTCTTCATTCAAAAAGTATATCGTTGATCACCCGGACCTATTTAATAAAGAAAAAATAAGCGCAATTTCTTATTCTTATAATTTTAGCTTTGACCTTTATCAAAAGGAAGACTCCAGCACCTATAAGCGTGTAAACTATATTGGACCTAAGGAACATTATTTCCCACAAAATATGGATGCTACGTTAAATGCAATATTTAGTATGGCGTACGAACCGTTTAAGGAAATGATGAACACCGGTAACGTTTGGGGCGAGCTTGTTGGTGATAACGAGCTCCTTGAATCGCAGTATGATAAACTTGCCGGCGACTGGCCCAAGCAAGGTACTTTAGAGAAAGACGAGCCTTATCCCCTAATTATCGTAGTTGACCAATATAACCGCTTACCAGACTATGCGCTGTATATGATGGGGCTTTTATCTGACCAAGAAGTTCAATATATAATGACTCAGATGGCTGTTACCGCTAAAATCAACGGCGCTAAAGAAAATGAAAATAAAACAGAAAAAGAAAAGCAAGACCTAATCAACAAAGAACTTGCAGAAATATTCCCCGACTTTAATTCTAACTATGCAAAACCAATCTCCTTTGACTCAATCGTAGGCAAAGAATTTAACGTTATTTTAGATAGCCAGTATTATGAAAGGTCAGAAAAACCAGATCCCAACTATAACTTTGGTGAATATTATACTTTTACAAATACAAATACTAAAGATGACGTGTATTACGTAAACGAAAGCAGTCAAAAGCATATTTACAACCAACTAGAAAAGCACTCTGCAAAGGTAAAGGTTGTTGGCGTTATGCGTTTAAAAGAGGGGGTTGCAGGCGGATTTTTAAGCAGTAACATTTATTATACCCCTGCTTTTGAAGAATATTTAGTTAACACCATTAAAAACGTGGAAGTAGTTAGCGAGCAACTTAAATATTTTAACGACGAAAATTATTTTATTGCCGATACCGACGGAAGCAGACAAGTATATAGCACTATTAAGCTAAAAGATATAAATACACAATGGTTTAACACAAAAATTGACTCAAAAACCATTGATACAATTAAAGATACTTTACAAATAACAGACCAAGAAAACCCCACTTCTATTTCAATTTATCCCACCTCTTTTGAAAACAAAGATTATGTTTTTAAGCTAATTGATGATTATAACAAAGCTCAGGCAAGCGAAGACGATAAGATTAAGTACTCTGATATGCTTGGCATGATGATGAGTTCTATTACCGATATTATTGATGCAATAACTTACGTTTTAATTGCATTCGTTTCTATTTCGCTGGTTGTATCCTCAATAATGATAGGCGTTATAACCTATATTTCCGTTCTTGAAAGAACAAAGGAAATCGGCGTACTTCGCGCAATGGGCGCATCTAAACGAGATATTGCAAGAGTATTTAACGCAGAAACGATTATTATCGGCTTTATTTCAGGTATGCTTGGTATAACGATAACCATTTTATTGAACATTCCTATAAGCCTAATAATAGAAGCGCTAGCAGGAATTCCCGGCGTTGCGGCTCTACCTATAAGCGGTGCGATTGCTTTAGTTACAATAAGCGTAGCCCTTACCTTAATTGCAGGCATTATTCCTTCGGGCATGGCTTCCAAAAAAGACCCTGTTATTGCTTTACGTAGTGAATAATACTCCGTTTACGCGCTTATAGGCGCACTTATAAGCAAAAAATAATCAATAAAAATTAAAACGCAACCTTTGTTTGGGTTGCGTTTTTTGTTTGTAATAATGTTTAGTTATTCAAAATATTTGGTTAGCCCTTGCGCAAACAGCAAATGAAATGCCGTTGGCTTTTTAGCAATATATGGCGCTAGAGAAAGAGCCTTTGCGCGCTGCTTTTGATTATAAAGCTCTACCGTATATTTTCTTCCGCCATACTCATTTTTAATAAGCGCGGTGTCCCTTTCAATTTGTGAAAGCTGTTTGTTTATTTCATCAAGCACAGGGGAGCTTTCACAAACCGCTTGCTTAAGCCGCTTTGTTTTTTCAACGTCGTATAAATAATTGGGAAGCTTTGCCAGCATTCCTTTATATTCAAGTGGAAAAAGCTTCGCTATTTCTTCTTGCTCTAATAAAATACCGGGCAAAGAAATAGTGCAATCTGTATTATTTGTAAAAAACATACCGTACGCTCTTAAAACCATTTTATAAAAAAGATATTCTCTTTCCCCTTTTAAAGAAAGATTTTCACTTTTAAACAAAATGGTGCTTGCTAGCGTTGGAATGCTACTTACACCCGCTTTTTGCTCTGCCACACTTGCTTTAATTATTGCCGTTACAAGTAATTCAAGTGAATGATTTGTAAAGTATTTGTATACGTCACCAATGGCTGAAGTCAACAGGTTTTTTGCCTCATTATTCGGTAAAAGTGCCTCTATATGCTCATTAATAAGCATTTCAACTAAAACAAGTTTTTTAGAAAGGACGTGTCTTGCCCCATCTGCAAACTTGTTTTTATAGCATTTATTAAGTAAGTTTTCATCTAAAAAAACAAGGTGCTTACTCTTTAAATCAAGCGAGCGCACAATAAATTCAGAAAAGTCAAAATCTAGCGGAATATAAATTACCCTGCCGGAATTATTTAAATAATTCACCGCAAAAAGAGCAAGCTCTTCACTACCTATAACTATTACTTCTTCAATATTAGAAACGCTTGATAGCAGTTTATTAACGCATTCTTCAAAATGGGCGTTTTGCTCTAAACTAAAAGAAATTACTTTATACTTTTCAGATAGTAAGTCTTTTATATTTTTACCAATAAAATACCAACCTGCGTCAAAGCATAAAACAACCTTAACTCCATCATTTTTTACTTGAGTTGTTAAGTCGGATAAAACATTTCCACAAAACACATTATTTTTTGATATAAAATTTGCGGCAGAATTTTCTACCGCAATGGAAAAACTATTTATCATAATTATTTCTCGCTAAAAAAGTTCGTTTTACCTATTTGCGCAAATAAGGCAAGTCTAGAGTTGTAATCAGGACAATCCTGGGCGCTTTTTTCTAAAAATAGCCCGTCTTCAGGATTTTCTTGCATACTGTATAGATTTCCAAGTAAAGCGTAAGCGCATTTTTGCACGTATTCGCGACAAGGTGCTGGAACAGAAAAGGTAAAATGATCTCTTGGGTATTCCGTCTTTTGAGTAAGTAATGCCAGCATTTGTTTTTGTTCTAAGTGTTTTACAAATTCACAAACTAAATGTTCGCCAAGATTATCTTGCGAAATACTTACAGCATTAAAGCCATACCCTTTAACTCTATTTACCGTTTTTGCAAAATCCTTTAACGTTTGTTCAACTTCCGTTTGATTTTTAAGCCAGTTTTCAGGGGCGTTGTACTGATATACTATAGCACAACCGTATTTTTTAGCCACTTCAAAATATTCTTTGAATAAAGGAGGTGTTAAATTTGCATCCTTTTCGCTAAAATTATGTCGAAGGGCAGAAATTAAATCATAGATATAAAATGGATTGTTTGCATCACAAAGAAGATTATATACCCCTTCTTCAATATCTAAGCATAAGGTGTTGCGCAAAAATTTAGCAAGCTCTTTACCCTTGCCAAATTTTTCTTGCAGTTTAATACCCGTTGCCATATATAAATGTTTAAGAGTTATAGTTCCCTCTTTTTTATTTTTTATAAGCTTTAAAACGTCCTTTTCAAAGTTTACGCTAAGAGAATAAACTTGTAGCTTGCCGTTTATTTTTTCAAGAACCTTAGCTGCACGAAGCTTACAAGGCCCTCAAATTCTCGATTGTTTTGTCGTCGGTAAGCCCCATATACGGCTGCTCGATATCC
>JAFQBR010000254.1 GCA_017399665.1 Clostridia bacterium
ATTTTGACCTTGCAACGGATTACCAGGGTATTTTTAATCGCGCCCAAAGCAGTAAGTATGATATACTTAAAAAAGCTTCCTATCTTGGCAAGGGTGTAAGAATTTTACGCCAAAACAGCGAAGAAATGGTGGTTTCTTTTTTGATTAGTCAAAACAACAATATTCCGCGCATTAAAAAGGCTGTAAATTTAATATGTGAAAGGCTTGGAGAAAGACGTGAATTTTGCGGGCATACCTATTATACTTTTCCAGCCTCAATAAAATTAGCACAGCAAACGGAAGAATTTTATAAGGAAGTAGGGCTAGGTTACCGTGCTTCTTATATGTTAAACGTTAGCGCAGAGCTTGCTGACGGGCTTATTTTAAAAATAAAAGACCTAAACGAAGAACAGCTTAAAAAGCGCTTAATAGAAATTAAGGGTATTGGCGAAAAAGTTGCGGACTGCGTATGTCTTTTTGGGCTTTATAAAACACGTTCTTTTCCGGTCGATGTATGGATAGAAAAGATTTACCGTGAAGATTTTAGCGGAACACTTACAAACAGAAGCAAAATCACAGCCTTTTTTATTGATGAATTCTCATTTGATGCTGGCTATTTTCAACAATATTTATTTTACTATAAACGCTCGTTAGAGAAATTAACAAAATAAAAGAGTTTTAACGGATTTTTTTTAAAAAAAGGTTTACAATATTTAAAAAATATAGTAAAATAGTTATTATGGAAAAGTTTAATGCCATACTAATAAATTCGCAAAACACAGACGTTTATTACAATTTATCGGCAGAGCGTTTGCTATTAAAAGGCAGGCTAAACTGCCCAATTTTGTATGTTTGGCAGTCTGAAAATGCAGTGGTAATTGGCTCAAACCAAAACCCTTATACTGAATGTAATCTTAGTGCTATGCAAAATGACAACGTTCAGCTTTCAAGAAGAATAACGGGCGGTGGGGCAGTTTATCACGATAACGGTAATATAAATTTTTCCTTTATTTCACCCAAAAGTTTATACAGCGAAAGCGCTAATTTCGAAATTGTTATTGGCGCATTAAAAAGCTTAGGTATAAATGCTACCGTAACAGGCAGAAACGATATTTTAGTAGGCGAAAGCAAAATTTCAGGTAATGCCTTTTATCGCGGTAAGGAATTTTGTTTGCATCACGGAACATTACTTGTTTCAAGTGACTTAAATAAACTATCTTTATATTTAAACCCACCCAAAGAAAAACTTGAAAAAAGGGGGGTAAAATCAGTAAAATCCCGCGTGAAAAATTTATCTGAAATTGCTCCTCAAATTTCTACGAAAGTGTTGATAACCGCCTTATACAGGGCTTTTTGTGAAAAATATACCATTGTAAAGCAAGCAAATATTGAAGAAATTATTTGCATTGAAGAGCATAATAGGGAAATTACTAAAATAAGCTCAAAGGAATATCTTTTTGCCAAATGGGAAGAAAAACCCTATTATTACACACAGGCTTTTGAGTGGGGGATTATTTCTTTTAGTGCTAAGCTAAACAACTGCGAAATAGTAGAGCAACTTTCAATTCAAACAGACTGCATGTATCCACAAATCAAGCAAAGACTGGAAGATGCTTTTCTTGGTAAAAAGCTAAATGATGTTAGCAAAATAGCAAATCCGATATTTGAAGAAGATAAGATATTTAACGACGCAGTTAGCGTTATTAAGGAGAATATATGATAAAGAAAACGCCCCTTTACGAAAAGCATTTAGCTTTAAACGGCAAAATAGTTGAGTTTGCAGGTTGGTATTTACCCGTTCAGTACGAAATGGGTATAATTGCAGAACACCATCACGTTAGAAATAAAGTTGGTCTGTTTGACGTTTCGCACATGGGCGAACTTTATATTTACGGCGAAAAGGCAACCGAAAATTTGCAAAAGCTTGTAACCAATAGGGTGGAAACAATGGCTATCGGTCAATGCCGTTATACGCTCATGCTGTATAAAGATGGCGGAATAGTTGACGATTTACTTATTTACCGTTTAGAAGAAAGCAAGTATTTACTTGTTGTAAACGCATCTAATTGCGAAAAGGACTATAATTGGATTGTAGAAAATCTTGCAGACGGAGCAAAATGTGAAAATATTTCAGCTTCTGTTGCACAAATTGCAATGCAAGGGCCGTTAAGCGATAAAGTTTTAGCTAAAATTTGCGATATGGAGCAAATTCCCCAAAAGAATTATCACTTTACAAAGAGAGTAAGCGTTGCTGGAATTGAGTGTTTAGTTTCAACAACAGGTTACACCGGCGAAAGAGGATACGAACTTTATACCGCTAACGAAAACGCAATCGATCTTTACGATAAGCTTATACAAGCGGGCGAAGAATTTGATATTAAGCCAATCGGCCTTGGCGCGCGTGATACTTTAAGATTTGAAAGCAGTATGCCACTTTACGGACACGAGCTTAGCGCTGAAACAAAAGGCAACGAAGTAGGGCTTGATTTTGCAATTAAGCATACTTTAGGATATATTGGCGAAGAGTATATTTTAGGTCAGCCTGAATATCAAAGAGTTGGTATGAAGGTGCTTTCTAAAGGCATTGTAAGAGAGCATTGTGAGATATACGACGAGCAAGGAAATCTAGTTGGCAAAACTACTTCCGGCGGTTTTTGCCCAACTAAAAACGGCGCTTACGCGATGGCAAGAATTAAAGTTGAAAGCGCTAAAAACACTCTATTTTACATTGACGTAAGGGGTAGAAAATTACAAGCTAAAATTATTGAAATGCCCTTCTATAAGCGCGTTAACGCATAGTTCGGGTAAAAAATATAAGTTAAAATAAGGAGAGAAAAATTATGAAATATGCAAAATCACACGAATGGGTAAAAAAGGACGGAGATATTTATTTAGTAGGTATTACCGATTACGCTCAAAAGGAAATGGGCGATATAGTTTACGTTGAACTTCCCGAAGTTGGCGCAGAAATTTCTTGCGGTCAAGACGTTTGCGAATTAGAATCAGTTAAGGCTGTTGCTCCCGTAACAAGCCCTGTTAGCGGTGTTGTTTGCGAGGTTAACCCTGATTTAGAAGATAACCCAGCTCTTGTTAATGAAGATGCTGAAAACTGTTGGCTTTATAAGGTAGAAAATGCAGTTTTATCAGGCGACCTTATGGACGAGGAAGAATACAAAAATTATTTAAAAACTCTATAAAATAAAAGTGAGATAGAGTAACCAAACAAAACAAAAACATCAAAATAAAAACAAGGTGATAAAAAATGTCTAAATACACACCTCATACTCAATCTGATATAAAGGAAATGCTTGAAGCCCTTGGTCTTAAAAAAGTTGAAGACCTATATTCTAGCATACCCGAAAATATAAGATACCCCCAGATAGAAAATTCTTTAGACGGAATGACTGAAGGGGATGCCGAGCGTAAAATTACCGCTATGGCGGATAAAAACCGCACCTACAATAGCATATTTTTAGGCGCGGGCGCATATAAACATTATATTCCAGCCCCTGTTAGAAAGCTTGCAGAAAGAAGCGAGTTTGTTACTGCATACACGCCTTATCAAGCAGAGATGTCTCAAGGTATTTTGCAGTCTATTTATGAATATCAGTCATTGATTTGCAGACTAACAGGTATGGAAGTATCAAACGCTTCACATTACGACGGGGCAACTGCTGCCGCTGAAGCACTTTTAATGTTTAAAAATTCTTCAAAGAAGAAAGTTCTTGTATCTGAACACATTAAGCCACAAACTAAAGAGGTTATAAAGACCTATTTAGAAGAATGCGGTATAGAAATTCAAACAATTCCAGCTCAAGGCTTAGCGTGTACCAATATTGACGTAATGAGAACTATGCTTACGGAAGAGGTTGCTGCAGTTTACGTTGAACAGCCTAACTTTTTAGGTGTAATTGAAGATATGCAAGCAATTTCTGATGCCGTTCACCAGGCGGGTGCAAAATTCGTTGCCGGCGTATACCCAATTAGCTTAGGGTTACTTAAACGCCCGGGCGAATACGGAGCAGACGTAGCAGTTGGCGAGGGGCAAAGCTTAGGTATGAATTTATCTTTTGGCGGAGCATACCTTGGTTTTATGGCTACTAGAAAAGAGCACATGCGCAAGCTTCCCGGTAGAATTGTTGGCGAAACTGTAGACGGCAACGGAAATAAAGCATACGTTTTAACCTTACAGGCTCGCGAACAGCATATTAGAAGAGAAAAAGCGACATCAAACATTTGCTCAAACGAAGCGCATTGTGCTTTAACGGCAGGTATGTATCTATCTTTTATGGGCAAGGAAGGTATTAGAAAGGTTGCTCAATCTTGCGTAAATAACGCTCACTATTTCCAATTTGCGCTTGCAAAAGCTGGTATTGCATTAAAATACAGAAATGAATTCTTCAATGAATTTGTAACAATTTCTAAATGCAATGCAGAAAACTTATTAAACGCTCTTTCACAGCACGGAATACTTGGCGGTTATAAAATTGGCACGCACGAAATTTTATGGTGCGCAACCGAGCTTAATTCACGCGAAGAGATGGATAGATGCGCTTCAATTTGTGGGGAGGTGAATAAGTAAGATGAAAACGGTATTTGAATTATCTAAAGAAGGCAGATCATCATACTCAATTCCTACCTGCGAGGTTTTAGATTACGAGCTTGACCAAAGTTTTGTATCTGAAAGCATGGCGAATCTTCCAGAAGTTGATGAAGTAACACTGGTTCGCCATTATACAGAGCTTTCAACTAAGGCTTATGGTGTAGATAACGGCTTTTATCCTTTGGGATCTTGCACAATGAAGTATAATCCCAAAATAAATGAAATAACAGCATCACTTAGTGGCTTTACAAATTTACATCCATACCAGAAAAAGCGTGATATACAGGGCAGTTTAGAGCTAATGTATAGATTGCAAGAAAGTCTAAAAGATATTACCGGTATGGCGGAAGTTAGCTTGCAACCTGCAGCTGGTGCGCACGGCGAATATACCGGCTTAAAAATTATTAAAAAATATCACGCAATGCGTGGCGAAAACAGAACGAAAATTATCGTTCCCGACTCTGCGCACGGCACAAACTCTGCAAGTAGCACACTTTGCGGTTTACAAATAGTAAACGTACCTTCAACGGCAGACGGCTTAGTTGATCTCGAAGCATTAAAGGCTGTTTGTGACGAAAATACGGCAGGTTTAATGCTTACAAACCCCAATACACTTGGCATTTTTGATAAAAATATATTAAAAATAAGCGAAATTGTTCACGGTGTAGGCGGTTTATTATATTATGACGGCGCAAATCTTAATGCAATTATGGGTGTGGCCCGTCCGTTTGATATGGGGTTTGACGTAGTTCACCTAAATTTACACAAGACTTTTGCAACTCCACACGGCGGTGGCGGACCTGGAGCAGGACCCGTTGGCGTATGTGAAAAATTAGTAGATTTCTTACCTGCACCCATTGTTACAAAGGATAAGTCAGGCTCTTACAGTTTAACTAATCCTGATAAAACGATTGGCGCAGTTAAGGCGTTTTACGGTAACTTTAACGTACTTGTAAAGGCATATACTTATATTTTAATAAACGGTTATGCAGGTTTACGTAACGCATCTGAAATGGCTGTGCTTAATGCAAACTATTTAAAGAAATTGCTTGAAAAGTACGATTATAAAAAGGGCGAAATCTGCATGCATGAATTTGTGCTTCCAATGCAAAAGGTGCATGATGAAACAGGTGTTTCAGCTCTTGATATTGCAAAAGCAATGATAGATTGCGGTATTCATCCGCCTACCATGTATTTCCCAACTATCGTTCCCGAAGCTTTAATGTTCGAGCCTACTGAAACAGAAAGTAAAGAAACGTTAGAAGCTAGCGCTAAATTAATTTTAGATATAATCGATAGGGCTTATTCTTCACCAAAGGATCTCCATGATGCTCCTCAAAAGGCATATATCGGTAGACCTGATGAGGTAAAAGCCGCGCGCGAGCCAAAGGTTAGCGAATAGGAACATAGCTGATAATCGACCTATAGGGGCACTTTTGGTAAAAATTTTGACAAGTATTTAGCAAAAATCCCTAAACTTAGGAAAGTTTACCGTTAGTTTACTTTGCAAACAATAATATTGATGTATAGTTGCTTAGCCTTTTAGCTTAGCAATTACGAGGTGGAGTTTTGAAAGATTTTTTCATTAGAATAAAAGATTTTTGTAAGAATCATAAAAAATCAATATTAAGTGTTTTGTGGATGATTTTAGGCGTGGTTGCAATTTCAATTGTAACGCTAGTTGCTTTAATGGCTTTTAACGTAGTCTATTTTGATGACGGAATGAAGTTTAACTTAGAGTTTTTCGAGCTACTAAAAACTTCCGCTTGGGGCGCTGTTCTTTTTGTAATTTTACAAACGGTTTTAACAATGCTACTTAGCGTTATTCCCGGTATTTCAATGGCGTTCATTATACTTAGCGAAGCTATATTCCCAACCCCATGGAAAGCCTTTTTGCTTTCATTTATTAGCGTAATGACTTCAAGCGGAGTTATGTACGTTTTAGGTAGATTTGGCGGTTATAGGCTAGCTAAAAAATTGCTTGGCGAAAAGGATTGCGAACAGGCAACAAGACTTTTAAGAAATAAAGGTACAGTATTTTTCCCCCTTATGATGATGTTTCCTATATTCCCAGATGACGCTTTAATTATGGTTGCGGGAACAATGCAAATGTCGTTAAAATGGTTTATTCCTTCAATTATAATAGGTAGGGGAATTGGTATAGCAACAATAGTATTCGGCGTTTCAATTATCCCGTTTGACAAATTTACTGCTTGGTGGCATTGGGCTGGTTTTATTGCCGTTTGCGCATTGGCAATTTTCTTAGTATTCTACATTGCAATCAAGTTCAATAAGTACATGGAAAAACGCCAACAGCAGTTTGAAGAAAACAACAAATAAAAACAAAAAGAGCAAGAGAGGTAATTCCAATCTTGCTCTATTTTTTTATCTAACTGATTTTTACAAAATTTACTTTATTCTGGGGCTTTAAAGTTATAAACTGGTTTAATTATTTGCAAAATTTTAGCAGTTGGCTTAATTAGCTCAATAATTTCTTGCATAGGCTTGTATGCCATTGGTGCTTCATCTACCGTGCTTTCATCTGCAGTAGTTGTGTAAATTCCCTTCATGCTATCTTTAAACTCTTCAACGTCGATAAGCCTTTTTGCTTCGCTACGCGAAAACAGCCTACCTGCGCCGTGTGGGGCAGAGTAGTTCCAATCTTCATTTCCAAGCCCCTCGCAAATTAAACAGCCGTCGCGCATGTTCATAGGAATAAGTATTTTTTGCCCCTTTAATGCAGGTACAGCGCCCTTTCGAATAATAAAGCTGTCATCTATAAAGTTATGCACCGTTTCAAAACTTTCGCATTTAAATTCGCCCAAAAATTTAAGAATTTTATCGCTCATTTTTTTGCGGTTACGCTTTGCAAATTCTTGGCAAATTCGCATATCGTGCATATAGTCTTGCATTTTAGCCCCGTCTAGGTAGCAAAGTTCGTTAGGTATTTTGGTCTTATATGCGTATTTTTCGGTTAAAGCCTTTAACGCGTCGGGTATTTCCTCAACGCGGTTTTGCTCTTTTAGCTTAGATATCAATTCTTCGCGTTCTTCTTTAGATACGCTTTTACAACTTTCAACCGCTAAATTTTGGTAAATTTTTGCAACCTGCAGTCCAAGATTTCTAGAACCGCTATGAATTATAAGAAAATAATCGCCCGCTTCGCTTTTATTAACCTCAATAAAGTGATTTCCTCCACCCAAAGTTCCAAGCGAGCCAAGCAGTCTATCCATATTTTTAAGCTGTTTTTTACAGTATAGTGAATTAATCAAATGCTCGCCGTCAACCTCGCGCAGATATTCGCTACCGGAAGGGATATTTTCTTTAATGAAATTGTCAAGTGAGGCAAAATCGATATTTTTTGAATTTAATTTTGTGGTAAGCATACCGCAACCGATATCAACGCCAATTAGGTTTGGTATTACCTTATCCGTCATAGTGGAAGTAAAACCAACAACGCACCCCGCTCCTGCGTGAACGTCTGGCATAATGCGCACTTTTTCACTTGCAAAAGAAGGTTGGGCAATCAAAGAATAAATTTGGTTAAGAGCAACAGGCTCTATATTTTCTGTAAAAATTTTCAAATTACTCATAAACAACCTCCTTTAAATGATAATAAAAAAATCCGCCTCTTAAAAAAGAAGCGGATAAAATATTCAAAAAGCTGTGCATTCCGCTTTGACGCACTGCACCGATGTGGTAACAGGGCAGGTGGCTACTTCAAAGCACCCTCATGGCACACGGAACAAATCCGCTTAGTGCTGCTATATCCCTATCCTGACACGGTTCACGGCAGACCGTTGCATGAGACCTTGATATCAACACTCCTTACCGAGTGCAACCGTCCATACGATGCGCCGGGGCGGACCTACGGTTTTGCTATAGCGGATTGCAAGTTCAGGGCACCGCTAACTCCCCACCTGGCACAGCCATTATATTTTATAACAAAAGCGCCGTTTATGC
>JAFQBR010000255.1 GCA_017399665.1 Clostridia bacterium
ACATTTTTAATGCGTTTTGTCTACAAATATGATATAATATAAAGCATGAAAAAACAAAAGTTTATTGCAATTTTAGTTGCGGTATTAACAATTATATATCCATTTAGTTTAACTGCAAAGGTATTTGCGAGCGAAAGTAACGTGGCTTATCAAAATTCTTCTGAAACACAAAAAGCCCCCAATTTTCAAAATTCCTTAGTTTTGGTTTCTTTTGAAGGAGACGGGAGCAATTTTCCAGAAAATTTTGAAGAAGATATTTTAAGAATGTATAATACTTCGCCATACAGCGTAAGTAATTATTTAAAACAGCAAAGCGTTAATAAAGTCATATTAAACACTACCTTGCTTGAAGGCCAAGATGGGAAAATTATTAACGTTGAGCACAGCGAAAACTATTATAAACCGCGTTTTGAATGGCAGCATGGTAAATATATTGAAATTAACGAAGAGGGGTACGATAATAGATTTTTTAATCAAGATGGCGAGCCTGTTGAAGAATCAACAGATGCAAAAATGCATATTGAAGAGATATATCGCGAACAGCAGCTTATTCGTGAAATAGCGGGCAAAATTGTTGTTAGCAAAAGCTACAATGCCGATCTTTTACAGGACGGCAAATGCGATAGTTTTATAATTATTACCGACAAAAAAACAAAATCAGCAAGTAAAGATCTTTTATGGCCACATAAAAGTAGCGTATATACCTTTAGTGATGCAGTTTTAGAAAACTTTTACGTTGGTGATTTAAAAGAAGAATGTAAAAAAATGACTAACGTAAGCATTGCAAAGTCCGTTTTATCGAACTATAGCCTGCTTTCTTCCATTGAAATTACTGCAACTACCATTGGCGAAAACAATTTAAAGGTTTTAGAAAGTGAGCGTGGGCTTTATAACATTGGGCTTTTAGCGCACGAAATGCTTCACGTTTTAGGTCTGCCAGATTATTATTCTTATACCGATTCTACTTACGAATCTGTTGGCGAATTTGACGTCATGGGAACTACACATGTACTTCCGCAAAACATGCTTGGCTATTTGCGTTTAAAAATGGGTTGGCTTACCTACGATAACCTTTTATATATTAATAACAGTGGCTCGTACAGTCTACCATTAGCTGCAGATACTAACGACAAATCCGTTGCGAAAATCATTCTTTCTGATTATAATACTACCGGCGAATATTTTATGGTGGAATTTCGCTCTGCAAGCCTTGTTAGCGAAAAAAAACCTTATGACAGCACGCTTACGGGCGACGGTTTAATCGTTTATAGAGTTAATCCTGCAAATGCCTATATCAATTCTTCAAACGAAAAGGGCAGTATTGATTACGGCAATATGTACGGTGATGACGAGGTTTTTGTTTATAGACTTGGCATACCGGGGAAGATAAAAAGGACTTCTTCCCTAACCTTTGAGTCGTATTGTTTATTTGGTAGCGGGGAGAATATATTTACTTGGGATAACGGCGCACAACGCTCCCTTTACCGAAATAATTCTTTCGGTAATGCCGATAAGCTTAAGCAGGCCAACAATTTAATTACTAGTCCCACTTCGCCAAGTGAAACGATAGTTTTTTATTCGGACGGTACTAACAGCTGTATTGCTTTTAGCGAGATAGTTATTGATAAAGCCAACCGTACCGTTAATTTTGAAGTTAGTTTACCTGAAAAAGAAGGGCAAATGCCAATGCTTAACTCAGATAACGTATTAATCGAAGAGGGGACGGACGGCAGAAAAACTTTAAAATGGAATAGCAACGTAAAATCTGGCAAAGTTACCGTTATGGCGGTGCGTTCTACCAATAGAATTAGAAAAATCGCCGAAGAAGGTAAGTCAGGTATTACGCTTAACGATTTTAGAAATAAAAAATTCGGTCACTACGAAACCTTGTTTTATCAAACCATTCCTGCTGCAGAAAAACAAATGCTGTTACCTGAACTTGGTATGGAGGCTTTAATTTTTGTGGCTATCGAAAGTGATGCAGGTAAAAGTGCGGTCAGATACGTTGGTGCTCTTGAAAATAAAAATCCTTCTTTTTCGGATTTGTACAAAGTAATTGTAGATCCAATATATTATATGGGACTTGTTATAATAGTTATAATATTCATAGTTATTTGGTTTCTAATTTCTAATATTCAAAAGAAAGAGTCTAGTAAACGAGTTTACAAGAAGTAATTGCAGACGAAAAAACAACAACATACTCTTATTGTTTTACAATAAGCATATTTTTACACAAAAGAATTATTTAATGTTAAAGGAGTGAAGTTATGGAAAATAATAATCCTTATCAAAATAACAACGATCAGTACAATCAAAACAATAACGACAATCAATACAGTACGGAAGAGCGTTCTGAGCAAGAACAAAACGTTAACCCTTATAAGGATAATAATCCCTATGTTTCAGGCAACGTTGGTGGCGGTTACGACGGCAATAACGGTCAAAATCCTTACGTAAACAATAATCCATATACAAGCGATAACCCTTACGGCGGTTACAATACATATTCTTCAAGCAGTTATAACGGTTACGACGGTTATATTCCAGAAAGAAGAGAGAGAAAGGGCTTAGGTATTGCTTCTATGGTATTAGGTATTTTAAGCTTAACCTGTTGCTGTTGTTCTATTTTAGGTGTTATAGTTGCAATCGTTGGTCTTATTCTTGGCATAATTTCGCAAAAAGCTAAGCCTAACGGATTTGCTCTTGCAGGCATTATCACTAGCGCGTTCGGTATTGCCTTTGGCATACTTGGTTTTGTTATAACTATTGCCTCTGGTGCGCTTACAGATGAATTTTGGACTGATTTTTATGAAGGATGGGAAAGCTCTTTTAGTAGTAGTGATGAATTTGATAACAATACCAACGCATTTATGGCTGTAATAAAATTTTTTAAACACATTTTTATTAAGTAAACTATGAAAATTAAAAAATTAACCGTTATACGCGCAGGTATAATTTGTTTTTATCTTGCGTGCATACTGTTTTTAGTTTATCTTCTTATTAAAAAACCTGTTGAAAATGACGTATACCATATTTTTGGGCACTTTATAGAAACAGATTTCCATTGCCCGTCATGTGGGCTTACGCGCGCCGTATATTGTCTTGCAACATTTCAGTTTAAAAAGGCATTTTACTACCATGCGTTTTTCGTTTGTACCTTGCCTTTTATTGCATATACAGTTATGACGCTTACAGTAAATTTGTTTTTTGCAAAAAAAATAATTCCTTATCCAAAAAAGTATTACGTATACCTTTACGTTTACTTAGGGCTGTATCTTACGTTTGCAGTGTTAAGGAATTTTACAACTGTGATTTACTAGAATTTAATTTATCAAAAGTGGGGTTTATGAACTTATAGCCCCACTTTTTTGTTTGATTTTTACCAATTAAGATGCTAAAAATTTTGCTTAAAAGTATTGTTTTACAAAAAACTTAAGCATAGCAGTTTTTGTTTAAATAGTATCAACTTTGGTTTTATGCGTACTAAGAATGGTTTTGTTGATTATAATTATCTTATTTATTCTAAATAAGGGCTTAAAAACAGTTGCAAAATAAAAAAAAGTATGTTAAAATAGCAAGGTTGAAAAAAATTCACACTTACGTTTCGGCAATTTCGTTGTCTCAAAATCCAAACTATCGGAGATTCGGTTGCCCCCGTCCTGCCGTTGCCACGGTAAGGGAAGCGTGAGGAGGATTAAACGGAGGCTAAATTATGGCAGTTACAACAATGAAGCAACTTCTTGAAGCTGGTGTTCACTTCGGTCACCAAACAAGAAGATGGAACCCCAAAATGCGTAAGTACATTTTCGGCGAAAGAAACGGTATTCACATTATTGACCTTGCATTAACCGTTGGTCTTATCGAAGATGCTTACAAATTCGTAGTAGAAGCTGTTAAGCAAGACAAGACTGTTTTATTCGTTGGTACGAAGAAACAAGCTCAAGAAGCTATTCAGCAAGAAGCAGAAAGATGCGGTATGTACTACATCAATTCTAGATGGCTTGGTGGTACACTTACCAACTTCAAAACCATTCGTTCAAGAGTAGAAAGACTTAACAAGCTTGACCAAATGGAAAAAATGGGCGATTTCGACCTTCTTCCCAAAAAAGAAGTTATCGCTTTAAAGACAGAAAGAGATAAATTACAAGCTAACCTCGGCGGTATCAGAGAAATGAGAACTCTTCCCGGCGTAATGTTCGTAGTTGACCCCAACTGTGAAGATATCGCTGTTAAGGAAGCAAGAAAGCTTGGTATCCCCGTAGTTGCTGTTACTGATACAAACTGTGATCCCG
>JAFQBR010000256.1 GCA_017399665.1 Clostridia bacterium
TTAGTTATGGGAAGCTCAGTTTTAACTCTTACAACAACCCCGGTTGAGCTTACCGACGGAATTGAAAGCTTACTGTTTCCGTTAAAGTTAATAAAATTCCCCGTTCACGAACTTGCTTTGATTATGAGTATTGCTTTAAGATTTATTCCCACCCTTGCAGAAGAAACGGATAGAATTATTTGCGCCCAAAAAGCGCGTGGTGGGGACTTTGAAAGCGGTAATATCTTTAAGCGCGCAAAGGCAATGATTCCCATTTTAATTCCATTACTTGTAAGCTCTTTTAGGCGAGCTGAAGAGCTAGGGGACGCTATGGATGCAAGATGTTATAGCGGTAGCAAGGGCAGAACACGCTATAAAAAAATGAAGCTTACTTACCGCGATTTAATCGGTGTTGTTTTGTGCACGGCTCTTATTGTTGGCGTGCTATACTTAAACAGCCTGTTTGTAGGTGTGCTATGAGAGTTATTTTAGGTATTTCTTACGACGGAAAGGATTTTTGCGGTTGGCAAATTCAGCCAAACGGCAGAACTGTTCAACAGGTTATAGAAGATGCGCTTTTAAAGCTTACCGGTGAAAAATGTTCTATAACGGGTAGCGGAAGAACGGATAGCGGTGTTCACGCACTCTGCCAGATTGCACATTTTGATACTTCAAGTTCAATTCCTGCCGAAAAATACGCTTTTGCGCTTAACGGCATTTTGCCAAGCGACGTGCAAGTGCTTTTTAGTATGAAGGCAAAGGATGATTTCCATGCGCGCTTTGGAGCAAAGAAAAAAACTTACCGCTATACTTTTTATCAAAGTGAAGTAAAATTGCCACTTTTAGAGCCTTATGCTCAAAGAATAGAAAAAGTGGATTTTAAAAAGATGCAAGAGGGGGCAAAATACATTGTAGGCACGCATGACTTTAAGTGTTTTCTTGCTTCTAACAGCTCTGTAAAGGACACTGTTCGCACGGTATATTCTTGCAAACTTACAAAAAAAGGCAACCAAATAATTTTGGAAATTTGTGGCAACGGTTTTTTATATAATATGGTAAGAACGATTGCAGGAACTTTACTTTACGTTGGTGAAGGTAAATTTGAACCCGAGCAAATAAAGAGTATAATTGAAGGCAAAGAACGCTCATTAGCAGGTAAAACTATGCCTGCAAAAGGGCTTATGCTCAAAAACGTATGCTACAAAGGGGTAAAATTCCCTAAAATTTATTAAAAAGTGCAAAAAATGGCGTAAAAACGCTTGACTATACTTTGAAATTTCGATAAAATATATAGGCTATGATTATCAGGAGAAATTAATGAAAAGGAACTAGCCCCTCTTTTTCGGAAGATTTTTCTTTTTAATATTAAGGGCACAGCCCACGGTTAATACAGGCGGTTTCTCGTGTGGATAATTCGCAGGTGTTACCAAAAAAAATAAAATTAAAAATTTTCAGGAGACATTTAGCATGAATAGCTTTATGGAAAAGCCGGGCAAGGCAGAAGTAAAGTGGTATGTTGTTGACGCTACAGGCGCAACTCTTGGTCGTCTTGCTTCACAAGTTGCAAGCATCATCAGAGGTAAACATAAACCCACTTTCACTCCCAACGTAGATATGGGAGATTACGTAATCGTTATCAATACAGACAAAGTTGTTTTAACAGGTAATAAGCTTGAAGACAAGATGTACACATACCACACAGGTTATGTTGGCGGTCTTAAACAAATTCCTTACAAAACAATGATGGCAAACAAGTCAGACGTTGTTGTTTACGAAGCAGTTAAGGGTATGCTTCCCAAAAACAAACTTGGTAAACAAATGCTTAAAAAATTAAGAGTATTCAAAGGCGCAGAACACGATCACGCTGCTCAAAAGCCCGAAGTACTTAACATCAAAGGCTAATAGGGAGGAGAAGATAAATGGCTAAAGCTGCAAAGAAAAAGGTTCAGTATTGGGGAACCGGCAGAAGAAAAAAAGCGGTTGCAAGAGTTAGACTCATCCCCGGTGGCACAGGTAACATCATTATCAACGGTAGAACAATCGACGAATACTGCGATTTAGAAACTTTAAAACTAGTTATCCGTCAACCCCTTGTTTTAACAGGTAAGGAAGGCGCATACGACGTATTCGTAAACGTAAACGGCGGTGGCTTCACTGGTCAAGCTGGCGCTATCAGACACGGTATTTCAAGAGCACTTATCGTTGCTGAACCCGAACTTCGTTCTGCTCTTAAGAAAGAAGGTTACTTAACAAGAGACCCCAGAATGAAAGAAAGAAAGAAACCCGGTCTTAAGAAAGCTCGTAGAGCACCTCAATTCTCAAAGAGATAATTTCCCTTTGGGTTATCAAAATACAAAATCAGCACTCACTTATTCGTGGGTGCTTTTTGTTTGCAAAAATTAAGTATTTACTTTTTTATAGTTACTAAAATTGGTATATGCCAACTATTACAGCATTTATTTTAATTGTTTTTATTTAATAAAACTTGAAATTATATAGTTATAGGGTATTTAATTAAAAATCTATTGGTATTTATTTTGATTTTTTTTAAGAGATAAAAGTTTTTTTATCAACCCTTTGTTGTGACAGAGCCATAAATAAAAATAAAAACATACTTTAAAATGAGAGCACTTTTTAAGCGCTCTTATTTTTTTGTCAAAAGTTAACTGTTTTGCATACACTTTAAATGGCAAATTTTACCCTCTAAAAAGATAGTACGCGTACAAAAATGTGCAAAAATCGCTGATAAAACTTATTTTTATTTTTTTTCAAAAAACAGTTGCAAAAATATCGTACGCGTGCTAAAATAGTACGCGAACAAGAACTGAGGCGCTTGATTGTCTTAAAAAAACTTTAAAAAATATGGCAAATTTAATTCAAGGTCTTACAAAAATCCTATTTTTGGAGGTAAATATGGTAAACAAAAAAAGAACTTTAAAAACAATCGTGATTTCACTTTTAGCTTTTGCACTTATAATAAGTGCAGGCATTGCGTTTAATCCTCAAAGGGCATACGCGAGTGAAGGCGTTTGCACGGTTGCAGAATGCGGTGGGGCGTACGAAAACGGCTTTTGTACAAACGACGCCACCCATTATCAACCGGCGAACGATACTAATTCTGACGGATACTATGAAATTGCTAACGCTGGCAATCTTTATTGGTATGCAAGTCAAATTAATAGTGGTAATTTAATAGACGGCATTTTGACTGCGGATATTACCGACAACCAACAGGTTTTAGATGCAGAGGGTAATTTAATTACCAATCACGCATCACTGCGCGAATGGACGCCTATTTGCTTAGGTGTTGGGCAGACTATTACTTTAAAGGGCAATGGGCACGTTATTAGCGGTATTTTCGCAAATAAAGAGAACGGCGAAGTTTATGGTATTGCATTATTTGGAACGGCATCAGCAAACATTAGCAACTTAGGTGTTGTAGATAGTTATTTTGGATCTCCTGAATCGCATGGCGAGTATTACACGGCTACGTTTGTTGGAAACTCTAGCGAAAGTGTTGTTGAAAACTGCTTTTCTTTTGCAACCATTAATATAGGACATTATTCTGGCGGTATAGTTGGAGTGCCTGAAAAAACTGAAATAAAAAACTGCTACTTTGCGGGCAAACTTTTAGATGAAAGTCATCTTTCAAACGCGATAACAAGCGCCGCATACAACAAAGGAAGTGTAGAA
>JAFQBR010000257.1 GCA_017399665.1 Clostridia bacterium
CAAATCAACAAGAAAGAAGATTAATGATATGAAAGAGAGAGCATTAAACTATTATAAGATTAATCATAATGAAAAAGCAATTAAATTAAATAATGGATTATGCATTCAGCAGTTTGAATTGGAAAGGTTTGATATATTTAATTCATTGCATTACCAAAAAAATAATATTTCATACTGTACGTTCTGTGATAAATTAAATGAATGCGAAAATAATTTTGAGAAATATGTAGGAATATGTGATGATTTAATAACAGCGAATGATTGGATGGCTGGGCTTATAATTTATAGACCAATCGAGGATTTAAAGCAATGAGGGTGCTGTGCTCTTAATCTTTTTGAATTACACAGCCCCTAACGGGGTACAAAAAAAGTAGTTTTGTATAATTGGTTTTGTTCGGCTTAGCCTCCAAAAGCCAATTACAAGCCCCCGTAAAGGGGGTACAAAACAAGTTTTTTTGTATAATTCAAAAAGTCTTATCTTGATGGCAGGTTAAGCGCGCAGGCTCCGCATGATGCTAAAGCATCACAGCTCCGCCCCTGCGCTTATCCGGCTTAAATATTGCTCCCGATGGTCGCAATGCGCTTCGCGCTTTTAATTTGAAGCTGATTTCTCTAGGAAAGTGCGTTGAAAAAATCTTTTGCCGCCGATGCAAAATTATAATAAAAAAAACCTCGCAAGTAAAGCCCTAAAGGGCTTGACTAGCGAAATTTTTTTAAAATTTTGCTGGATATCGGCGGCAAAGGAAAAATAACGGCAAAAAAAATTGACAAAATGAAAAAAGTGTATAAAATATAATATATAGAGGTGGTGAGAAAAAATGCAGACTAATGAGGGTCAAAATAAAAAGATAAAAAAGACGAAATTTGTTTTTTCAAATAACACCAATAAGCTGACGTTTAAAGTTCGAAAAAAGCTTTTTGATAGGATAGAAGCCTATTGTGAAAGAAATGGGCTAAAAAGAACAGATTTATGCGTTCAAGCAACAAGAAGCTTATTAAATGAACTAAAAGTCCAAAAAGACTACGATACAACAGAATTAATGTATCAAAACGGGACTGAGTATTACAAACGAATATGCTTTAGGTGTCCAAAAGATCTTTATGACGAAATAACAAAGTATTGTTATACAAATCATATTCCAAAAACTCGATTGCTAACAAGAGCGACGGAAATTTTCTTAGATAAAATCGAAAGAAAAAAGAAATAAAAAAAACTTCTCGCAAAAATTTGTGAGAAGAAATCGTCTCAATTTTGGCACTTATAATAAAAATTCTGCAAAACAAGTTAAATATAATATGAGTGTGTATGCGCATAGCACTAAAAGAAGTATAAATACAATGCAGGGTCACCCACCCGATGCAAAACACGGGTCGGGTATAAACTAGAGTCCATAATAGTTTATATCCGTCAACAGGATTGAAGCTGAAATCCTGTATAATCAAAAACAGCGGAGGATTACCTTGAGCGTAAAGCGGAATGCTTGTTCAAATTCTTATTGGGGTCAAGGCAATAAGTTAGACAAGTAGCGTATGGACTTTGAGTGACGGCGACCGACGGCGGTGGCAAAACTTTAAAGCGTTTCCCTTGCTTTCAATAGGGAAACTGCGTTTATTCGCTCAAGCTCCCTCGAACAATAACAAAAAAATTAACAAGAAATTAACAAATCAACAAGAAAGAAGATTAATGATATGAAAGAGAGAGCATTAAACTATTATAAGATTAATCATAATGAAAAAGCAATTAAATTAAATAATGGATTATGCATTCAGCAGTTTGAATTGGAAAGGTTTGATATATTTAA
>JAFQBR010000258.1 GCA_017399665.1 Clostridia bacterium
GCAAAGGTTGGCGATTGTAAAAATTATTATGCTACAAATAACACTGCGTTTAGTGAGGTTGGATTATCGACTGATAGAAAAATATTTGCGGACGTGTTTAATATTTTACGCTTTAACCGTTTTTACGGAAAAAGCAGTATTGACGTAGCGTTAGGTATTGTAAACGAAAATATTTCACAATATCAAATTATCTTTTGTTTAGAGGTGTTTTTGGAACTTGGAATTTTCACCTTTAATCAAGGCTCACTTCAGTTCGTTCCAGGTGTAAAAAGTGATTTGGCAACTTCTAAAATTTATAAGGCAGTAAAAGAAACTCAAATATAAAAGTGGCTGTATAAGTCGATTAACGCTACATTTTGTTTAATTTATAACGGTTTAGGTAATTATATGTTAGAACTTCTTGAAAAGATTTCAAATATATATAAAAGAGAAGACGCTGAAGTTTTAGTTAAGGCGTATTACTATGCACGTGATGCACATAAGGGGCAAAAGCGCGCTTCGGGCGAAGAGTATTTTACTCATCCTTGCGCTGTTGCGGAAATTCTTATTTCACTCGGCATGGATTATACGACTGTAGCTTCAGCCTTTTTGCATGACGTTATAGAGGATACTCCTGCCACAGAAGACGATATTCGCAGAGAATTTGGTGAAGAAATTTTAACGCTAGTTAACGGCGTTACAAAGTTAGACAAAATCGAGTTTAAATCACAGGAAGAAGAACAGGCTGAAAACTTTAAAAAGATTTTTGTTTCAATGGCGAAAGACATAAGGGTTATTATTATAAAGCTTGCCGACCGTTTGCATAATATGCGTTCGCTTAACTTCCTTTCAAAAGAACGTCAGCTTCGTATGGCGCGTGAAACGCTTGAAATTTATGCTCCTCTAGCTGGAAGACTTGGTATTTCTCAAATTAAATGTGAACTTGAAGATTTGTGTTTAAAGTATATTGATGCAGCAGCTTACGAGTTTTTATCTGAAAACATTCACGCAAAACTTGAAGAAAGAAAGGTCTTTGTTAACTCCGTTGTTAAAGAATTGCGTGTTGTTTTGGATGAGTCTAATATAAAGGGCGAAGTCGTTGGAAGACCTAAGCATTTCTATTCAATATATAAGAAGATGAAGGGCGGAAAGGAACTTGAACAAATTTACGATCTTACTGCCGTTCGTGTTATCGTTCAAACTGTTGACGAATGTTACGAAATTCTTGGCAAAATCCATAAAAAGTGGAAGCCAATTCCGGGCAGAATTAAAGATTATATCGCTATGCCTAAGCCAAATATGTATCAAAGCTTACACACTACCGTTGTAACGAGCTTTGGTAAAATATTTGAAATTCAAATAAGAACTTATGCAATGCACAGAACGGCTGAATTCGGTATCGCTGCGCATTGGAAATATAAAGAAAATTCTGAAGCCGAAAACACTGCTTTTGATCACAGACTTGACTGGATTCGTGAGGTTATGGAATGGCAGGGCGATCTTACTGACGGCACGGAATTTTTGCAGTCCTTGAAAGGTGACATATACGCAAGCGAGTGCTTAGTATTTACCCCAAATGGCGAAGTTTTAAGCTTGCCAACGGATTCTACACCTATCGACTTTGCGTTTAGAATTCACACGGAAGTAGGTAACCGCTGTGTTGGTGCAAAGGTTAACGGCAAGATGGTACCCCTTAGCAGCACGCTTGAAACAGGCGACGTTGTAGAAATTATTACCTCAAAAAATTCAAAAGGTCCTTCGTGGGACTGGCTTAAAATAGTTAAATCAACCGGCGCAAAGGCAAAAATTAAAGCTTTTTACAAGCGCCAAATGGCAGAAGAAAAGATTAAAATTGGTAAATCAATGCTTGAAGCAGAGGCAAAAAACAGGGGGTATTCATTCTCTAGTTTATTAAACCCTGTTAGCTTTGCGACTATTGCCGCAAAAATGTCTTTTTCAACGCATGAAGAAATGTTTGCTGCTGTTGGTTGCGGAGCTGTTTCAGTTGGTCAAATCATTTATAAATTAATTGATTTATGTAAGCCGGAAACTGAAGAGGTAATAAATCCTAACGAAACAAATAGAGTAATTTACACACATAAGCAGTCAAGTGGCGGGGTAATAATTAAAGGAATGGAAGGACTGCTTGTTCGTTTTGCGGGCTGTTGCAATCCTGTTCCTGGTGACGAAATCGTTGGTTTCGTTTCAAGAGGAAGGGGTGTTTGTATTCACAGGGCGGACTGCCCGAACATGAGAAACGAAGACCCTGAAAGATTGTTGGAAGCAAAATGGAGCGGTAAAGAGGGAAGTTATACAACTAGTATAAAAATTACAGCAACCGAAAATGCGCCACTTCTTTCTATTGTTTCTTCAGTATGTAAGCAGTTAGGTTTATTTGTTATGTCAATCAACGGGCGTATTGATAACAAAGCGCGCGTTGCTATAGTAGATATGACTATAAAGCTTAATAAAAAAGGCGATTTAGATGAGTTACTTACAAGGCTAAAAAGCGAACACGACGTCATTGACGTATTTAGAACGGTTATTTAATAATGGAACTAAAAATAATAACAATCCCCGTAGGTCCGTTGGGCGTCAACTGCTATATCGTTTATAAGAATTCGAACGATAAAGCATTGATAATCGACCCCGGCGGGGACTTTTCTCTTATAGAGGAACAATTAAAAATAATAAATAAATGCGCAGGTGCTGTATTTGTTACTCATTGTCATTTCGACCACGTTATGGCAGTTAAGCAGTTTAATATGATGGGCGTTCCTGTGTTTATGAATGAAAAAGAGTTGGATTTTATAAATTCAAACGCGAATTTAGCAAAATATTTTGGCATTAAATTTATACCGTTTAGTGTCGATAATCGACTTATAGAGGGGTTTTTGGATATTTGTGGGTATAAAATTCAGGTTTTTGGAACCCCCGGACACACTATTGGCAGTGTTTGCTTGCAAATTGAAGATGCTCTTTTTACAGGGGATACGCTTTTTAAAGAAAGCTACGGCAGAACGGACTTTCCAACAGGGAGTATGAAACAACTTGTTTTAAGTATAAAAAAGCTTTTTGCTATGGATGAAAATTTAAGAGTTTATCCCGGTCATAACGAACCGACCACTATAAAAGCAGAAAAAATATATAATCCGATAAATCTTCTTTTATAAGAGCAAACGCAAAAAAAGACGTGAAGAAATTATGGTTACAACTAATATTGAAAGATTAGAGGGCGAGCTTAACGAGGTTTTAAACGAGTTTGCCAAAATTGAAGAATTAAATATAGAAGTAAAATTTATAGATAAGGGTAACCTCTTTGAATATTTAGTTATTTGTGACGGAAATATTAATCCTTATTCTTTTAACGTACATTTTACTAACGAGCTTGAAAGAAAGCGCGTGATAAAAAGATATGCAAAGCTTTCTTTATACCGCTATCTATCTAATGCCCTCAATAAAAAATTGCCGTGGGGCGCGCTAACAGGAATACGTCCTACAAAGCTCTTTTATCAACAGGGTGAAGATGCTGAAAGATTTTTAAAAGAAGAGATGGAAGTGTCGCAAAAAAAGTATGACGTATTGCAAAATATTTACAATGCGCAAAAAAATTATTATGAGATTAGCGAAGAAAACACGGCCTTATATATTGGCATTCCTTTTTGTCCAACGCGTTGTTCTTATTGTTCTTTTATCTCTTGCGAAATTGGTAAGCTAAGTGCCGTTAACGAATATATAGAGGCACTTTGTAAAGAAATTAAGCATGCAAAAACGCTAATTCACAACTTAAGAAGCGTTTATATTGGCGGTGGTACGCCAATATCGCCAAGCATAGAAAATATTCGCAAGGTTTTAGATGCGGTTGGACCTGTTGACGTTGAGTACACCGTTGAAGCAGGTAGAGCAGATTGTATAAATAAAGAGGTGCTTGCTCTTTTAAAGGATTACGGTGTTAATAGAGTTTGCGTTAACCCCCAAACCTTTAATAATGACACTTTAAAACTTATGGGCAGAAATCATACGGCTGAAGAAGCTGTTGAAAAATATCATCTAGCAAAATCATTTGGTTTTAAGGTTAATATGGATCTAATTGCAGGATTACCCCTTGAAACTTACGAGGTTTTTAAAGAGAGTTTAGAAAAAGCAATATCTTTACGTCCTGAAAATATAACGGTTCACACTCTATCTTTAAAGAAAGGCTCTAAACTAAAAG
This sequence comes from Clostridia bacterium, assembly GCA_017399665.1. The sequence goes on from JAFQBR010000258.1 coordinate 4,193, forward strand.
AACTTTGTGAAAGATTGCCAGAGGGTGAAGTTGCAAAAATGATAGATTATTCTTCTATTAGGCTTGAAGAAGAGGGCTATAGTCCATATTATTTATACCGTCAAAAATATCAGTCCGGCAACTTAGAAAACACAGGTTACTCTTTGCCCGGTGAAGAGTGTAAATATAATATCGACGTAATGGAGGAAATAGCCCAGAATATTGCGTGCGGAGCAAACGCAGTTTCAAAACGTATTTTTGTTAACGAAAACAGAATTGAGCGTATAGGCGCGCCCAAAGACGTCAAAACTTATATAGAAAAATTGGATAAACTGCTTGAAGAGAAGCAAAAACTTTTCACACTATAATAAAAAAACAACTATTCTTACCTAAATATTAAATATTTTTAATATTATTTATAAAAAAATGAAAAATTGCCCTAAAAACGTTTTACTTTTTTATGCGTTTTGTGGTAATATTATCAAGGTACTTTGCCAATGTTTAACGAGAACTCGACGTTTTGCATTGGTATAAGCGAATAAAATTCCATAGGAGGATAAAGCAAATGGATAAACTATCTATCATCAATCAGTACAAGACAAGTGAAAACGATACCGGTTCAGTTGACGTTCAAGTTGCATTACTTACAGAAAGAATTAATCACTTAAACGCACACTTAGCTGCAAATCCTAACGACAATCACTCACGTCGTGGTCTTTTAAAGATGGTTGGTCGCAGAAAAGGTTTACTTGATTATCTAAAATCAACAGATATTAACAAGTACAGAGACCTTATTGCAAGACTCGGCCTCAGAAAGTAATTTTGTTAAAACGGGGGAGCGCTTTTATAATGCTCCCCTTTTTTACAGCTTTGCAAAAGTTGGTCTATAAGCGCGTTAACAGTGCTTTCGGTCAAAGATTTTAATGATATTGGGGTAGTTAATAAGTAGAATGCGCCGAAAAACAAAAATATAAACACAGTCGGCGTTACCATAAAACGGATAGAGAGTATAAGGAGAACAAATGTTAGAAAATCACAAAATTTTTAAAACCGAAATCGGTGGCAGAGAAGTTACCGTAGACGTAGGCAAGTATGCACAACAAGCAAACGGTTCATGTATCGTTAGATGCGGTGATACCGTTGTTATGGTAAACGCAACAATGAGTGAGAAACCCCGTGATGGTATGGATTTCTTCCCATTAAGCGTAGATTACGAAGAAAAAATGTATGCTGTGGGCAAAATTCCCGGTGGCTTTAAGAAGAGAGAAGGTAGAGCAAGCGATAAGGCTATTTTAACTTCAAGACTTATTGATAGACCTATCAGACCTCTATTCCCCAAGGGCTTATTCAATGACGTAACAGTTATTGCAACGGCTCTTTCAGTAGACACCAATATTTCACCTGAACCATTTGCAATGTTAGGTTCATCAATCGCGCTCAGTATTTCAGATATTCCCTTTGCTGGTCCCACAGGTTCAGTAACAGTTGGTCTTGTTGACGGCAAGTACGTTATCAACCCCGACGTTGAACAAAGAGAAGCTAGCACTCTTCACCTAAATCTTTCTGGTACGAAAGATGCAATCATGATGGTTGAAGCTGGCGCTAAAGAAATTGATGACGAAGAAATGATAGGCGCAATCTTATTTGGTCACGAAGAAATCAAAAAACAATGCGCTTTCATTGAAGGTATCGTTGCAGAAGTTGGCAAGCCCAAGAGAGAAATGGATCTTTACCATATTCCCGAAGATATCGACAACGCTGTAAGAGCATACGCTGGCGAAAAACTTGATTACGCTCTTGATACCTTTGACCGTCAGGAAAGATCAGCTCGTCAAGACGAAGTTGAAAGAGATTGCTTAGAACACTTTGCAGAAATTTATCCTGACTGCGAAAGAGAAATCAAAGATAGCCTTTACTATATAACTAAAGAAAAGGTAAGAGCAAAAATCACTAATGCAGGCGTTCGTCCTGACGGTAGAGCTCTTACAGAAATCAGACCTATTTGGTGTGAACACGGTTTACTTCCCAGAGTACACGGCTCTGCAGTCTTCACCAGAGGTCAAACACAGGTTATGACAACTTGTACTTTAGGCACACTTAGCGAAATTCAAAAGCTTGAAGGCTTAGATGAAGAAACAGTAAAACGTTACATGCACCACTACAACATGCCTGGTTATGCTTCAGGCGAAGCAAGAGGCTTAAAGAGCCCAGGCAGACGTGAAATTGGTCACGGTGCGCTTGCAGAACGTTCACTTGAACCTGTTATTCCTTCTGAAGAAGAATTCCCCTATGCAATCAGACTTGTTTCTGAAGTATTAAGTTCAAACGGTTCAACCTCACAAGCATCAGTTTGTGGCTCAACAATGGCTCTTATGGATGCAGGTGTTCCCATTAAGCGTCCTGTTGCAGGTATTGCTATGGGTCTTATTAAGGACACGGAAAGCGGTAAGGTATCAGTTTTAAGCGACATTCAAGGTCTAGAAGACTTCCTTGGCGATATGGACTTTAAGGTAGCAGGTTCAGTTAAAGGTATAACCGCTATCCAAATGGATATTAAGATTAAAGGTATTGATGAAACTATTTTACGTCAAGCAATTAAACAGGCTAACGAAGGTAGACATTATATCTTAAACAAAATGCTTGATTGCATTCCCGAAACGAGTAAAGAACTTTCTAAGTACGCTCCAAAGATTATCACTTTCAACATTGATCCCGAAAAGATTAAAGACGTTATCGGTAGCGGTGGTAAAACTATTAATAAGATTATCGCTGAAACCGGCGTTAAGATTGATATTGAAGACGACGGAAAAGTTTGTATTGCTACTTACGGCGAAAACCTTGAACAAGCAAATCGCGCTAAATCAATAATTGAAGCAATTACTTACGATCCCCAAATCGGCGATATGTTTATCTCTGAAGTTGTAAGAATTCTTCCTAAAGTTGGCGCATTCGTAGAACTTACTCCCGGTAAAGACGGTATGATTCATATCTCTAAAATGAGCGAAAAGAGAATTAACACCGTTGAAGAAGTTCTTAATATCGGTGATAAAGTTAAAGTAGAAATTATTAAGATTAGCGAAAAAGGTATCGACCTTAAACTTTTAGAAAAACTTAATTAATTATAAAAATTGCGCGACGTATTAAAAATACGTCGCGTTTTTCGTAATATAAAAGCGACGGATTTTCCGTCGCTTTATTGTTTAAAAAATTAATCGTTGTTTGTGATAAAGTAATTATTTAAAAAACAAGTGAAATA